>CAYZVI010000223.1:0-2444 GCA_964481695.1 uncultured Hydromonas sp.
GTGAAAGTGCTGCGTTACGAAATTAAAGACCTCGTACCACCAGCAGAGATTCTGCGTGCTATGCAAGCGCAAATTACCGCCGAACGTGAAAAACGCGCTTTGATCGCCGCCTCCGAAGGTCGCAAGCAAGAGCAAATCAACATCGCGACCGGTGAACGTGAGGCCGCCATCGCCCGCTCCGAAGGTGAAAAACAAGCTGCGATTAACCGTGCCGAAGGTGAAGCCGCAGCCATCCTGGCTATCGCCGATGCAAATGCCACTGCGGTGCGTCAAATTGGTGAAGCCAGCCAAGCCGAAGGCGGTATGAACGCCGTCAACCTCAAAGTAGCCGAGCAATACGTTTCGGCTTTCCAAAACATGGCCAAAAGCAGCAATACCCTTGTGGTGCCGGCGAATATGGGCGACCTATCCACACTGATTACCAGCTCAATGAAAATCATCGACACTCAGAAAAAGGGTTAGAAATCAAAGCGTTCACAGATCAATACCATCGTTTCAACACAATTTTATGAGACCATGAAAATTGGTCAAACCAATTTGCCGTCAACACCTAAATTGGCCACCATTTAAACATAGTTTAAAGAAACGTTATGAAACTAAGCCCAACCACCCTCGCACTCGCTCTGTTTGCCACGGCAAGTTTGACTGCCTGCGCTACTTATACCCCCTCAAGCCAATAGCAGCACTCCGAGCAAAGCGCCGGTGATCGTGGTGATTCCTGCGGCACCAACCGCTCGCCCTCCCGCCATGCCAGACAGCCACGGCGCGCGCAATAGTTTGGATTGGCAAGGTTATTACACCGGCACCATTCCATGCGCCAGTTGCGAAGGAATTCAAATTTGGTTAAAACTCAGCGAGTCTGCGAAAAATACACGCTATGAGCTGGTTGAAAATTACCTCGGCCAAAAAGGGGGTGCTTTCCGCACTTCTGGCAACGCGGTGTGGCACAGTAATGGTTCAATCATAGACCTTAAAGGCAAAGGCGAAAACCGCGCCCTACTCATCGGTGAGAATTTTGCCGAGCTGCTCGGTGCCGACCCTTACCACACCAGCGGTCTCTCGGCGTATACCCTGCGTAAATTGGAGTCTTTTGTCGTTGACAATTGGCATTTGCTGGTTGATCCGCGCAACGTTCGCACCGTACAGCGCAAAGGCATGACATTCGTACATTTCCCAGCCGTGCTGAACTACAGCAAAATCGCGCAAGGCGGTCATCGCTCTTTGAGCGCCAGCTTCGTCATTGATTGCGCAAAAAAACAATACGACATGCCAACGGTCAAATACTATGAGCAACCATTTGCCACAGACCAACTTATCGACCAGTCGAACCATAATGCAGGCAATTGGCTACCCACTAAAAATAATGGTGTTTTGCGCCAAGCGGCCGAGCAATACTGCCAATAAACATCGAATTGATCTGCGGTCAAACTCGCGGGAAGCTTAAGAGCTTCCCGTTTTTTTGACAAAAATAATTTAAAAAATGCAAAATCAGTGTCAAAACAGCTACAATGCCACCGTCGCGAGAATCATCTTGCGACCACCCCAAAAGCTATGAGATCCGCTATGTCGGCTCGCTCATATTAGGTACATCACTTGAAAAAGGATACATCATGGCATCAATCAATAAAGTCATTCTCGTGGGTAATCTCGGACGCGATCCCGAAGTGCGCTACACACCGGACAATAACGCAATCACCAACGTGTCTATTGCCACCACCGACCGCTATAAAGACAAACACAGCGGCGAACAAAAGGAAATCACCGAATGGCACCGTGTGGTGTTCTTCAACCGTTTGGCGGAAATCGCAGGGGAATACCTGAAAAAGGGTTCGCAAGTCTACATCGAAGGCCGTCTGCGCACGCGCAAATGGACCGATCAATCAGGTGTCGAAAAATACACCACCGAAATCATCGCCGACCAAATGCAAATGCTTGGTAGCCGTAGTGGCGGTAGCGGTGGCGGCGTTGCCTATGATGACGGCTACGGCGCACCAGCGGCGCCATCTGCTGCTCCTGCAACACGCCAAGCTCCGACTAAACGTCCAGTGGATGATTTAGAAGACGACATTCCATTTTAAAAGTATCGGATACATTTTTGAAAATTTAAAACCCCAGCCAAATTGCTGGGGTTTTAATCATTCAACGCTACTGCGAGTAATGATAGGCGAATTTTTGTAACACAAGTAGATTCTCTATAAACCGAAATTATCGTTTGCCCCAGTCACTACCAACAGCTGCACCAACTGCGCCACCAACAACTGCCCCACCTACGGTGCTACCAGTACTACCACCAATCGCATGGCCTAAAACCCCACCAATTGCCGCGCCTGTACCGGCACCAATGGCTGTATTGGTTTGATGACGATCCATCGTATTGGCACAGCCTGTTAATGTCAGACCGATCGCTGAGACCATTGCAATTGAACCTAAAGTGCGTTTCATTG
>CAYZVI010000224.1:0-2444 GCA_964481695.1 uncultured Hydromonas sp.
ACAACCTGTTTGAAAACTTGGAAGAAGGGCAAAAACTCGGCTATGCAGGCCGTCCATCATCGGCTTCACCTGCGGTCGGCTACTACGCCAAACACTATGAGCAACTGAAAAACCTGTTGCAAACCGCGTTTGGTAAACAAAAATCTTGGTTGAAAAAATAATCGGCGCATATTGAAATCCAATATCGCGAAATAGACAAAGGAAATAAAAATGGCAATTATTGATGTAGTCGTTCCTCAGCTCTCAGAATCAGTTGCAGAAGCAACATTGCTCTCATGGAACAAAAAAGTAGGCGAAGCGGTCAAACGTGATGAAAACTTGATTGACGTCGAAACCGACAAAGTCGTACTCGAGCTACCTGCACCAGCAGATGGTGTATTGGTTGAAGTGATTGCTGCCGACGGTGCGACCGTTACCAGCGGTCAACTGATCGCCAAAATCGACACCGAAGGCGCAGCGACCGCCGCAGCACCTGCACAAGCAGCTGCACCGGCAGCAGTTGCAGCACCTGCTCCTGTTGCTGCAGCTCCTGCATCTAACAGTGCAGCGGGTGTAGCAATGCCAGCAGCAGCAAAAATTTTGGCTGAAAAAGGCATTGCCGCTGCAGACGTGGCGGGTACGGGCAAAGATGGTCGTGTGACCAAAGCCGATGCGATGGGCGCGCAAGCGAAACCAGTCGCACCAGTTAATACCTCTTTACCTGCTGTTTCAATGGGCAGCGCGTTACCACAAGTACGTCCACCAGTCAGCATTGCTGACGTATTGGCTGACCGTCCAGAACAACGGGTACCGATGAGCCGCTTGCGTGCGCGTGTAGCAGAACGTTTACTGCAATCACAACAAACCAATGCAATCCTGACTACGTTTAACGAAGTCAACATGCAACCAGTTATGGATTTGCGTAACAAATACAAAGACAAATTCGAAAAAGAGCACGGTGTGAAACTGGGCTTCATGGGCTTCTTTGTTAAGGCTGCAGTTGCTGCTTTGAAAAAATACCCAGTATTGAATGCATCTGTAGATGGTAATGACATTGTGTATCACGGTTACTTTGATATTGGTATCGCCGTTGGTTCACCGCGCGGTTTGGTTGTGCCTGTCCTGCGTAATGTGGATCAATTGAGCTTGGCTGATATTGAAAAGCAAATCACTGAATTTGGTGTTAAAGCACGTGATGGCAAACTGACGATCGAAGAAATGACCGGCGGCACATTCTCCATTTCTAATGGTGGTGTATTCGGCTCAATGATGTCTACGCCAATCATCAACCCGCCACAATCTGCGATTCTCGGCGTGCATGCGACCAAAGATCGCCCAGTGGTGGAAAATGGTCAAATCGTTATTCGTCCGATGAACTACCTCGCAATGTCATACGATCACCGCATCATTGACGGTCGTGAAGCGGTACTCGGCTTGGTTGCGATGAAAGACGCACTTGAAGATCCTGCGCGTTTGTTGTTGGATTTGTAATGTTATTAACGACCATTCCCACCGAGGTGGGAATGGTTTTTTCTATTTGAAGGAATTAGTATGTCTCAAACATTTGACGTAGTGGTCATCGGTGCGGGTCCCGGTGGTTATATTGCAGCCATTCGCGCGGCGCAATTGGGTTTATCCACCGCGTGTATCGAGGGCAATCCGTATGATGATCCAAAAGGGGAACCACGTTTGGGTGGTACTTGCTTGAACGTGGGTTGTATTCCATCTAAGGCATTGTTGGCGAGCTCTCATCACTATGAGGATGCGACGCAGCATTTGGGCGATCATGGTATTACGGTTAAAGGTGCATCGCTGGATGTGGGCAAAATGATTGCACGTAAAAACGATATCGTGGACAAAATGACCGGTGGTATCCAATATTTGTTCAAAAAAAATAAAGTGACCTTGCTCAAAGGATATGGCTCGTTCGTGGGACAAGCTGATGGCACAACACAGATTAAAGTCACTGACAAAGACGGTAAAGAAGAAGTGGTGAGCGCGAAAAATGTGATCATCGCTACAGGCTCGAAAGCCCGTCATTTGCCAAATATCGCGGTGGACAATCAAGTTGTTTGCGATAACGAAGGCGCATTGAACTTCACCGAAGTACCGAAAAAACTCGGCGTGATTGGTGCGGGTGTGATTGGCTTGGAGTTGGGTTCGGTTTGGCGTCGTTTGGGTGCGGAAGTGACCGTGCTCGAAGCCATGCCTGCCTTCCTCGGCGCAGCGGATGGTGCGATTGCGAAAGAAGCAAAAAAACTGTTTGAAAAGCAAGATTTGAAATTTGAGCTCGGTGTGAGCATTGGTGACGTTAAAACCGGTAAAAAGGGTGTGAGCATTGCTTATAAAGATGCTGCTGGTGCTGAAAAAGCTTTGGATTGCGATAAGTTAATCGTTTCAGTTGGCCGTGTGCCAAATACGGATGGTTTGAATTTGGAAGCTGTTGGCGTGAAAACCAATGAGCG
>CAYZVI010000225.1:0-2428 GCA_964481695.1 uncultured Hydromonas sp.
TGGTTCGTCAGCCATTGGTTCTGACTGAGTTCACTGAAAAATTCGACATCTTGGTTAATGTTTCGGGTGGTGGTGAGTCAGGTCAAGCGGGTGCGGTGCGTCATGGTATCACTCGTGCGCTGATCGACTACGATGCGAACCTGAAATCAGGCTTGTCACAAGCTGGTTTGGTTACTCGTGACGCTCGTGAAGTGGAACGTAAAAAAGTTGGTTTGCGCAAAGCTCGTCGTCGCAAGCAGTTCTCAAAACGTTAATCGACTGTTTCGATTATTTGTTTTGGCAACGAAAGCCTACAAAAAAGACCGTTTTATGCGGTCTTTTTTGCTATTCTTACGGGATATTTATTTTGGTTTTAGGTCGATATAGGTGTGCGTTATGCAAAAAATTAAAGTGGGCATTGTCGGTGGTACAGGGTATACCGGTGTGGAGTTGTTGCGGATATTGAGTCAGCATCCCAATGTGGAATTGCAGGCAATCACTTCACGTTCAGAAGCAGGTTTGCCTGTGGCGCAAATGTTTCCAAGTTTGCGCGGAGTTGTGGATCTGTGTTTTAGTGATCCAAATAGTGGCTTATTGGAAATCTGTGATGTAGTATTTTTTGCCACTCCGCATGGCGTGGCCATGGCACAAGCACCTGTGCTGTTGGCCGCAGGCGTTCGTATCATTGATTTGGGTGCGGATTTTCGAATTAAAGATGCAGCGGTGTTCGAGCAATGGTACAAAATTCCGCACACTTGTACCGACGTGTTGATTGAGGCCGTATATGGCTTGACCGAGCTGAATCGTGAGGCTGTGAAAACGGCGCGTATCGTGGCCAATCCCGGTTGCTATCCAACCACGATGCAGTTGGGTTTGTTTCCGTTATTAAAAAATGACTTAGCGGATGTGAGTCAAATTATTGCAGACTGTAAATCGGGTGTGTCCGGTGCGGGTCGAAAAGCGGAGGTTGGAGCGTTGTTTTCTGAGTCGTCCGACTCTATGAAAGCTTATGGTGTGGCGGGGCATCGTCATACCCCGGAGACGGTGGCGCAGTTGAATTGTTTTGCCCATACGCCGGTTAATTTGATTTTTACACCGCATTTGACGCCGATGATCCGTGGTATGCATTCGACCCTCTATGTGCGTTTGAATGATGCAGGTAAGGTTTTGAATAATGAGCAGATTCAAATTTTATTCGAACAGCAATATGTTGACGAGCCATTTGTTGATGTGATGCCGTGGGGCTCGCACCCCGAAACACGTTCGGTGCGTGGTTCCAATATGCTGCGTATTGCCTTACAACGTCATGCGGATTTACTGGTCATCTTGGTGGTACAGGATAATTTGGTCAAGGGGGCGTCGGGACAGGCAGTACAGAATATGAATGTGATGTTTGGTTTGCCTGAGGTTGCAGGCTTGGGTATGGTATCGTTGATGCCATAACATAAGCTGGATCAGAGACATTGTTTGCTAAGTATTTTGGCGGATGATGCAAATTTTTGAGTTCGAGTATAATAGAACCAAACAGTTTATTTGAAAGGAATTGAAATGAATGCGCCTACAGAAATAGCTGCGCCGTTTGTCTTTACCGACAGCGCGGTT
Organism: uncultured Hydromonas sp.; assembly: GCA_964481695.1. Lineage (GTDB taxonomy): Bacteria > Pseudomonadota > Gammaproteobacteria > Burkholderiales > Burkholderiaceae > CTSOIL-112. The sequence continues at coordinate 1,582 of CAYZVI010000225.1, forward strand.
GAGAAGGTCAAGTCCTTGATTATCGAAGAAGGTAATCCAGATTTAAAATTGCGTGTATTTGTGCAGGGTGGTGGCTGCTCAGGTTTTCAATACGGCTTTACTTTTGATGAAATCGCCAATGAAGACGATACTAAAATTGAGAAAGATGGTGTGACTTTGCTGGTTGATTCAATGAGCTACCAATATTTGGTCGGAGCAGAAATCGACTATAAAGAAGATTTGGATGGTGCGCAGTTCGTTATTCGTAACCCAAATGCAACAACAACTTGTGGTTGTGGTTCGTCTTTTTCAGTATAAAATGAAATATCTAAAATATCATTATCAAACCTAAAACCCTAAGTAAATTAAGGGATTTAAGCAATGCCACCCGCTTTTTGGGTGGTTTTTTGTTGTTCAGCCTGCAATTTTCCTACAAAAATAATGAATAAAACCCTTCTAAAAAACTGGGTTTTTGGTTGAAATAAGGTTACAATGTGGATACGAGGCGTTTCGGGTCGTGTGAATTTTTGTATTTTTTACGGATTTTTGCTCTCGGAGTGTATTCAATTTAGTATTTTTTATCAATGGAGCATGCTATGTCATCAGCACAAGCCGCAACCTATGATTATCGCGTTGTTCGCTGGTTTGCAGTAATGGCGGTAATCTACGGTATCGTAGGGATGTTGGTCGGGGTAATCGTGGCCGCACAATTGGCCTTCCCTGAACTTAATTTTGGTGTACCTTGGTTGTCTTTTGGGCGTTTGCGTCCGTTGCACACCAATGCTGTGATTTTCGCTTTTGGCGGTTCAGCGTTGTTTGCAACGTCTTTGTACTCTGTTCAACGTACCAACCACGTCCGTTTGTTCGG
>CAYZVI010000226.1:0-2424 GCA_964481695.1 uncultured Hydromonas sp.
TATCTGTGGACGCATATTTTTAAGGTGGATATTCCGACGTTTTTGCCGTTTTTTGCGGCGGGGACGATTATGTGGGGCTTCATTTCGGCGCAGATTAATGATGCGTGCTCGGGTTTTTCGCAGTTCGAGGGTTATATTCGTCAGATCAGTTTACCATTGCCGGTGTATTTGCTGCGTCTGTGGGCGCGCAATTTGATTTTCCTCGCGCATAACTTCGTGATTATGCTCGGGGTGTATATTTACCTCGGCGGTGCGGTCAAGCCGTTGATTGGGCAGTTTGCGTTGGGATTTTTATTACTGAGCTACACGCTGTTGATGCTGTCGGTGCCGATCGCATATCTGTGCGCGCGCTTTCGTGATATTCCGCCGATTATTCAGAACATCATGCAGATTGTGTATTTCTTGACGCCGATTTTTTGGCAGCCGCATTTACTGCCAGTTGATAAGTCGTATGTGACTGGCAATAATCCGTTTTTCCATGCGCTGGAGATTGTGCGTGGCCCGTTGACTGGGCACGCGCCGCAGATGGTGTCGTGGTATTGGATGCTCGGTTCGGCGCTGGTGTGCACGCTGTTGGCGTTGTGGTCGCAGGCGAAATTTAAAAAACGCGTGGCGTATTGGTTGTAAGGAGGGCGCAAACATGAGTACTTATATTAAAGCCCGCGATTTGTGCGTCGAGTTCCCGATTTATAACAGCAGTAATCGCTCGCTGAAAAAACAGATTATTCAGGCGGCAACCGGTGGCAAGATCGCCGAGGATGCGAAACGCCATGTGGTGATTCGTGCGCTGGATGGCATTGATTTGGATATGAAGCCGGGTGATCGGCTGGGTTTGGTCGGGCATAACGGCTCGGGTAAATCCACGCTGCTGCGGGTTTTGGCCGGTGCGTATGCGCCGACTTCGGGTGAGCTGGAGGTCAAAGGCACGGTCGCCAGTTTGCTCGATATCGGTTTGGGTATGGATGGCGAGGCCAGCGGTTATGAGAATATCGTGATTCGTGGAATCTTGATGGGTATGACCAAGGCGGAAATCGAGGCGAAGATTAAAGATATTGCCGAATTCACCGATTTGGGCGATTATCTGTACATGCCGATGCGCACGTACTCGTCGGGTATGTCGATGCGCCTCGGTTTTGCGGTCTCAACCAGTACCAATGCGGACATTATTTTGATGGACGAGTGGCTCTCGGTCGGTGATGCGGCATTCAGCGAAAAAGCAGCAGCGCGCATGAATGATTTGCTCAATCGCAGTTCGATGATGGTGTTGGCCTCGCATGATATGGGCATGATTGAACGGGTATGTAATACCGCCATACGCTTGGAGCATGGCAAGATTGTTGAAAAACTGTTTTAACCACAATAAAGGGACATAATGAGCACGATAAAACCATTACGCAAGGCGATTTTCCCTGTGGCCGGTATGGGTACGCGGTTTTTGCCAGCGACCAAATCGGTGCCGAAAGAGATGCTGACCGTGGTTGATCGTCCGGTGATTGACTATGCGGTGCGTGAAGCGGTTGAGGCCGGTTGCGATACCTTGATTTTCATCACCGGTCGCTCCAAACAAGCGATTGCCAACTATTTTGACCGCAATCCAGAGCTGGAAGCCGAGCTGGAAGCCAAGCAGAAAAAAGAAGCGCTGGAAATCGTGCGCAATATCATCCCATCGCATGTGAATTGTATTTACATTCGTCAAGCCGAACCGTTGGGCTTGGGACACGCGGTGTACTGTGGTGCGCCGCTGGTGCATCCCGAGGAGCATTTTGCGGTTTTATTGCCCGATGATTTGATTGATGGTCATCAGCGCGGTTGCTTGCAGCAGATGAATGAAGTGTATAAGCGTACAGGCAATAGCGTGATTGCACTGGAGCAAGTCGCTTGGGATGATGTGCATCAGTATGGCGTGGTCAAACCAAAAGACGAGCTGTCCATGCCTTTGGAATTAGAGGCCATTGTTGAAAAACCGAAACGCGAAGATGCACCAAGCAACTGGACGGTGGTCGGACGCTATATCCTCAGTGGTCAAATTATGAAGCTGCTCGAAACCACACCGCGTGGCGCAGGCGGTGAAATTCAGTTGACCGATGGCATCAGCGAGCTGCTTAAATCCGAAACCATACTGGGTATGCCCTTCTCGGGTAAACGTTTTGACTGCGGCAGTAAGGCTGGGTTTTTAGAGGCTAATCTACATTTTGGTTTGGGTTTGTTGCGCCGTGGTGGGCGGTAATCAGAAGGTGTCGGAGAGTTGCGTGCTGTTATCGATTGTTATTCCGTATTTTAATGCGGGCAAATATATTTATACGGCGGTCCAAAGTATTTTGGATGCGTGTATTCAAGACGCGCCGTACGAAATCATCATTGTCAATGATGCATCCGATGCAGCCAATACCGCTCGCTTAGTAGAAATTCATCAGCGCTGCTGGG
>CAYZVI010000227.1:0-2418 GCA_964481695.1 uncultured Hydromonas sp.
GTGGCGGAGCGCTATCGTCTGATCTGTTTTGATGAGTTTCACGTCTCGGACATCGCTGATGCAATGATTTTGCATCGTTTGCTCGATGGTTTGGTGCGCAATGGCGTGGGTTTTGTCATGACCTCGAACTACAAGCCAGATGATTTGTATCCGAACGGTTTGCACCGTGATCGGATTTTGCCCGCGATTGATTTGATCAAGCGTGTCACCGATGTGATTAATGTCGATGCAGGTATTGATTATCGTCGTCGTACGCTGACTCAGGCGCAAACTTACTACACGCCGAACGATGCGGCAGCAGAAAAGGCTTTAAACGATTTATTCTACCGCCTCAGCACGCACAATGAGGGGCATGTGTTGCACATCAATCACCGTGAAATTACGGCCAAAGCATACGCTGGTTCGGTTGCGTGGTTTGATTTCAATGCACTGTGTGGCACGGCGCGCTCGCAAACGGATTATCTGGAGTTAATTCGTTTGTTTGATACGATTTTAATTTCGGATATTCCGGTCATGGGGCCGGAGTTGGCGTCTACTGCGCGACGCTTCACATGGTTGATCGACGTGATGTACGATCACAATATAAAACTATTCGTCAGCGCACAGGCCGATGCGGAAGCGCTGTACACCGAGGGTCAAATGGTAAATGAGTTTTTCCGTACCGTTTCTCGTTTGGTAGAAATGCAGTCGAAAGAGTATTTGGAGCGTGACGTGATCGAGGTGAAGGATTTGTGATCCGCTGTATGTCGGTATACTTTTGACCATAAAAAACCAGCGAGTTTGCTCGCTGGTTTTTTATATGAAATGAAGCGCTAATTACGCTTTAGGCGCGTCATCGCCGCCTTTAACTTTATTGCTCACATCATCAGCCAAATCTTTGGCTTTGTCTGCAGCGTTGCCGGCCAGATCTTTTGCCATTTTCATGGCTTCATCGGCTTTCACGGATGCGGCTGAAGCGACTTCGCTCAGTTTGTCACCTGCTTGATCAGCGAATTCTTTCGCGTCTTCGAGTGCTTCGCCAGCCATTACTTTGGCTTGTGCCGCCGCTTGTTCCGCTTTTTCGGCTAATTCTTCGCCGACTTCTTTAGCTTCGTTTACCGCTTTATCAACGATGTTTTTCACTGAATCGAAAATTCCCATGGTATTTACTCCTGTGTGAGTTTGTGTAAATCGGAAGGTACTTTTTGATTATACTGAATTCTGTACGATCGTGCTGGATTGGCGCAAAAAATGTGGGGCGCTTAACTCAGAGGCAGCGCCCAGATTTTATAAGCGATGCTCCACATGATCACACCAATGACGGACTCTAAAATTATCCAAGTGACGGATTTTTTAAACAATGGCGTCAGCACGCGTGCGCCATAGCCCAAGCTGAAAAACCAGAAAAATGAGGCGAATACGGCACCCGTGGCAAAAACGTAGTGCAAAGGTTTGTACTGAGCGCTGATGGAGCCGAGCAGTAAAAACGTATCCAAATAAACGTGCGGATTGAGAAAGGTAAAGCCCAAACAGGTCAATACCGCGCTTTTCAGGCTGATGCTTTGGTTTAACGGCGTGTCGCTGCTATTGGATTTCGCATGGTTAAATGCGTTGTAAAAAGCTTTCGCGCCGTAGTAGAGCAAAAAGGCCACGCCGAACCATTTAACCATTTGCAAAGCCCATGCGTTTTGCCCTAAAGCAAAGCCGACAAAGGTTGTTCCCAAAAGTATTAACAGAGCATCGGACAGAGCGCAAATTAGAGCAATGACGAATACATGCTGGCGCAGCAATCCGAGTTTGAGTACGAAGGCATTTTGCGCACCGATGGGTAAAATGAGACTGAGGCCGGTCAAAAAACCGGCCAGCAGAGCATGGGATAAATGGATGTCGTTCAAAGTGACGATCTGAAGTTCTGATTAAGCCGAAGGCGCTTTATCCTTCGCACTCAAAAACGCGTCGGAATGAAAAGCCGTTTCAGGTAATTGATGTTGGGTGGTATACAACTCATGCGCAGAGCGCACCACGACTGGTGCGCCGCAGGCATACACTTCGTAGCCACTCATATTCGGATAATCCGCCGCGACCGCCTGATGGATAAAGCCGGTGCGTCCTGTCCAGTGATCTTCCGGCTCGGCATCGGAGATGACGGGCGTGTATTTGAAATTCGGGATTTCACGCGCCCATTGCTCGGCCAGATCGTTCAAGTACAGATCTTTTGGACGGCGCACACCCCAGTAAAAATGAATCGGACGCGCAATGCCTTTGGCTTGCATGCCTTCGATGATGGCCTTGATTGGTGCAAAACCAGTGCCTGAGGCGATAAAAATCATCGGTGCGTCGGATTGCTCATTCAGATAAAACGTACCGTGTGGGCCTTCGAGGCGCAGGATGTCGCGCTCTTTGACTGAGCTGAACAATTGATCGGTGAACACACCGCCA
>CAYZVI010000228.1:0-2394 GCA_964481695.1 uncultured Hydromonas sp.
TTTTCTCCATAATCATTGATGACGGTGACAGATTACGCCGCATGATGAGCAATCACCATTCGCTGATTGGGGACAATTTGGCTGGATAACGGTGGAGAAAAACTACGCCAAAATGATTAGATATGACTATTCCCTCTATTTGCTTCAGTTTCAATGAGGGCCGATTTATCTCTATCAATCACAGAGTGATGCCAACATTGCGTCAGCATTAGCGTTCATTAGTGCTTTAGTAGGATATTCAGCTGGTCTAAATCCGATTAAAATACTCAACCATCATTTATGACCACCAAAAACATCATGGCTCAACTCATTTCTATCGACGATTTAACTAAAAATAAGCCTATCCCTCGTCATACTTTTGCTCTATTTGAATTGGGTTTTCGGCCTTTTTTCCTACTTGGCAGTGTGTTGGCTTTTTTAATCATCATTCCGTGGGTATTGACGCTACACGGTGTACTATCAGCCTCAATTCTCGCGCCAAACTACTCGACTTGGTGGCATGCGCATGAAATGATTTTCGGCTTTGCGCTGGCAATCATCATGGGCTTTTTGCTTACAGCGGCGCAGAACTGGACCGGTGTGCCGAGCGCACGCGGCGGATTATTGATCGGTCTGGTGGGTTTATGGCTGTTGCCGCGCATGGGTTTGGCGACCTTGGCTGCGTTTTCACAGTTTCCACTGTGGTTGTGGGCGTTGTGTGACTTAGCCGCAACCCTCGGCGTGACGCTGGTGCTGGCTCGAATGATTGTAAAAGTGAAACAATGGCGCAATGCCCCGTTTCTATTGATTATGGCCGTTTTTGCCGTATTAAATATCATGAGCTACTACGCGCACGCCAGTGGACAAATCGCTTGGGCCACGCAGATTCACTACGCCGCTGTCTGGCTCATTGCCATCGTGGTCAATCTGATGGGCGGGCGCGTAATTCCGGCATTCACCCAAAGCGCAGTGAAATACGGACGCAAACCAGAGTCACCTTGGCTGCTGCGCCTCACCTCAATTGGTTTGGTGTTGATGGGCTTGGCGTGGCTGTTCGATCTAACGATGGCATTGCGTATCGTGGCGGGATTCACCGCGGTAGCTTTGTTTTACCGCTGGCATCTGTGGGGTTGGTACGCTACGGGACGTACCCCCTTACTCTGGTCGCTACACGTCAGTTTCGTCGCACTGCCTTTGGCTTGTGCGCTATTGGCCATCGGCTATCCGAGCTCAGGCGCATTGCACCTGTTGACCATCGGTGCCATCGCCGGATTGATTATCGCCATGATGTCGCGCGTATCGCTTGGGCATACGGCACGTATGTTGGTCGCGCCTCGGTGGATGAAGCTCGCGTATGCGTCCATCATCATCGCTGCCGCATTGCGCGCGCTGGCGGCGTACTGGCCGCAAGCGTATTTACCGCTGATTGATGCATCGGTGCTGTTTTGGTTAATCGCTTTTGGCTGTTTTTTGGTGTATTACACGCCGATGCTGTTGCGTTCTCGACTGGATGGCAAACGCGGTTAATTTATCACTAAAAAGAGGCCACATGAAAAGTCACGTCACTGAGGCTTTTTAATTTGACTGCTATTTAGAGCAAAATCGCGCCTTCCAACTCCAGTAATTTTTGTTTGCGCCAAATCCCGCCACCATAGCCGGTTAACGAGCCGTCACTGCCAATCACCCGATGACACGGCACGATGATGGAGATTTTATTCATACCGTTGGCATTGGCGACTGCTCGAACTTTTTTCACGTCACCCAGCGCGAGTGCCTGTTGCATATAGCTGCGTGTATGACCATAAGGAATCTGCATCAGCACCGCCCAAACTTGCTTTTGAAAATCCGTACCGACTAAGTCCAATGGTACGGAAAACGTCGTTCGAGTGGCATTGAAATACTCGGCCAACTCTCGCTCCAATGGTACAAAGTGTGGATTATCACCCTGCAAAATATGCGCATTGAGCCGTTGAGCGATGTCTTTGAGCTCGGTTTCGAGCATTTTTCGGTCTGTAAACTCGAGCATACAAATGCCGCGTTCGCTCGCACAGGCGTACATCGTACCCAATGGCGTTTCGATGCGCTTGATGTTGACGACGGTTTGCTGCTTGGAGTTTTTCGGCGATACGCCAAAAATGCTTTTAAAGCTGTCGGTAAAACCACTCAAACTCTCAAATCCGCTGTCATACGCCACATCCAGTATCTTTTCGCCCTGCTGCAATTTTTTAAACGCCGAGTTGAGGCGAAACATCCGCTGATACGATTGAAAAGTGATGCCATGATGCTTGAGAAACCAACGGCGCAACGTCGCCGGCTCTATACCACGCTCGCGTAAATCAGCGTCTTTGAATTTTTGCTCCGGCTGCTCTGATAACTCTTGTAATAATTTCCGAATATACGCTGGCGTTTCATGCA
>CAYZVI010000229.1:0-2390 GCA_964481695.1 uncultured Hydromonas sp.
CAGCGGCAAAACCTGCAGCTAAGACAGCGGCAAAACCAGCAGCTAAGGCAGCGGCAAAACCTGCAGCTAAGGTAGCGGCAAAACCTGCGGCTAAGGCAGCGGCAAAACCTGCGGCTAAGGCAGCGGCAAAACCTGTAGCAAAAAAAGCGGCGAGCTCGGCAAAAAAGTAAGCGGCACGACAGGAACAGCTGAGTCTGAAGCAAAAGCTCAGTCAACTTCACGCGCTGAGCCTGAGGTTCAACCACCTCCGGTTCAGGCGGCTGAAGTATGGCCGTTTCCTGTGTACCGTCGTCCGTGATTTGCCATTAGAAATATCGGTACAGCCCCCGCCATGAAGCGGGGGTTTTTTATGGTTTTTAAATCGTATAGTTTTGGTAATGGAATATTGCTACGTTAAAAATGATGACGTGTTGCTACATATTCATGTACAACCAGGGGCAAAAACAACGCAGTGGGCAGGCTTGTATGGTGATGCCATTAAAATTCGTTTATCTGCTCCGCCGGTTGATGGCAAGGCAAACGATGCTTTATGCTCATTTCTTGCGCAAGCGTTTGGATATGCGGCTCGTGATGTGCGTGTCATTCGTGGTCAAACCAGTCGACAAAAGACCGTTCTAATTGACAAGGCCGCAAATCGTCTACCAGATATAAAACTACAGTTGCAAAAATATTTGAGCGGTAAATAGTTTAATTATTTGTCGTATTGATCACCTCAAAACTGTGCGTGATTTGCGCCGCTTGAGAGAGCATGATGCTGGCCGAGCAATATTTCTCATGTGAGAGTTTTACTGCGCGTTCTACTGCGGCTTCGGATAGCTCATATCCGCTAACAATAAAGTGAAAATGAATGTGAGTAAATACTTTAGGATCGGTTTCGGCTCGAGTGGCTCGTAATTGTACTTGGCAGTCAGATACCTTTTGTCGCGATTTTTGCAAAATCAATACCACATCAAATGCGGAGCATCCGCCGGTTCCCATCAGTAACATTTCCATTGGGCGAGGTCCTAAATTGCGACCTCCCGCTTCAGGTGCACCATCCATTACAACGGAATGACCGCTGCCTGATTCGCCGATGAATAACATGCCTGCATTTGATCCGGCCCAACGTACTGTGCAATCCATTACTTAAATCCTTATTGGTTATATTGATTGAGAAAAATAGCCAAGGTTTCTAACCTTCAAGCACTATTTTCTCAATTATAGCGAATGTCAGAAAATATTTTATTTAGGTGAAAAAAGGATTTTTCAGTCTTGACTGAAAAATATGTTGTATGTGTGCAACTAACAAAATAAAATTTTTTGGGTGGTTTTTGGTCGGTTTTTTTATAAAATTTATAGATACAGAATATTTTAATAAGAAACAAAAATTTTGAAAATAATTTACTATTGCGTGCGGTTTGTGTGGTTAAAGGTATGTCGCATTGCCTTGTCTTCTATGAAAAATCACGTATAATGACGCCTGTTGACTGTTATGCAGTCTCAAGTTGTCTCCTCCACCCTTCTTTGGTGGATTTATAACCCAAGCTTCATGGCTTGGGTTTTTTTTGTCTGTACGCTGTTGTCGTAAAATTCATAAAAGCGGTATAAATCAGAGACTTAAGTGGTTTTTGTTGGTTTAATTGTTGACTTTTTAAGCAAAATCACCGAAAATAATTGGCTCAGTCCATAAGGAATCTCATCGGGAGAGGTTGCAGGCATAAGCAATGATGGTGTGATGTATGGTTGTTTAATTTAACTTTATTGGAAATAGTAATGAAGACTTTTTCAGCAAAACAACACGAAGTCGTACGTGACTGGTATGTCATCGACGCGACTGACAAAGTGTTGGGTCGTGTGGCCAGTGAAGTCGCACGTCGTTTGCGTGGCAAGCATAAACCAGAGTTTACGCCGCACGTTGACACGGGTGATTTTATTGTGATCGTAAACGCAGACAAACTGCGTATTACCGGCGCTAAATTCGAAGACAAAAAATACTACCGTCACTCTGGCTATCCAGGCGGTATCTATGAGACCAATTTCCGCAAAATGCAAGAGCGCTTCCCAGGTCGTGCTTTGGAAAAAGCGGTTAAAGGCATGTTGCCTAAAGGTCCTTTGGGCTACGCCATGATCAAAAAGATGAAAGTGTATGCCGGTTCTGAGCATCCGCATGCTGCTCAACAACCTAAAGTGTTGGACATTTAAGGATAGGATATCAAAATGAACGGTAATTACAATTACGGCACAGGTCGTCGCAAAAGCGCGGTGGCTCGCGTGTTCTTGAAAGCAGGTTCTGGCAAGATTACAGTAAATGGTAAACCTGCCAATGAATACTTTGGCCGCGAAACCTCATTGATGGTGGTTCGTCAGCCATTGGTTCTGACTGAGTTCACTGAAAAATTCGACATCTTGGT
>CAYZVI010000230.1:0-2343 GCA_964481695.1 uncultured Hydromonas sp.
AATCGTTATTCTGGAAGTATTCACCAGCCAATACGCGACCAATCATCAAGGTATCCGCACCGCCGAGTAACTGCGGAATCACGTACTCACCCACACATGGAATGAATACCAACAGCAAACCCGCAATAATACCCGCTTTAGACAACGGCACCGTCACCAAGAAAAAGGTTTTCAATGGCGTTGCACCCAGATCAGCCGATGCTTCCCAGTAACGCGGATCAATTTTGGACAAAGTAGAATACAAAGGCAAAATCATAAAGGGAATGTACACATAGACCATACCGAACAACAATGAAAATGAGTTATTCATCATCTTCAAATCATCGGTAATCAATCCCATCGCATGCAGCGCACCATTGAGCGTGGTAACAATAAAGCCTGAATCGTTGAACAATACTTTGATCGCATACACACGAATCAACATCGATACCCAAAACGGCAGCATCACAAACATCAGCATGGTTGGCTGCTTTTCTTGTGGCGCACGCGCCATGAAGTAGGCAAACGGATAACCAATTAATAAACACAAGATTGCCGTTACCGCTGCATAAAACAATGATGACAAATACGCCGCACGATACGACCCGCCATGAATCACGTCATTTAAAATCGAGGCGTAGTTATTCTTAAAAAACCAGCCGCCGTCGCGATAAATCGGCATATAACCGCCGCCCTGAACCATTTCCGACACGCTCACATTGAGCAAGTACAAAAACGGAATCATCAACATGAATAACAGCCATGTGTAAGGCGATCCGATCACCAACCACCGACCCCATTTGGAACGTAAAAAAGATTTATACATAGTATGCTCCATCAATAAGACGGCGCTACCGGCACAATCGCACCAGCCGGCCAGAACACATACACTTTATCACCCCAAGTAAATTTATCACCTGCGTAGCGTTCAGTGTTTTCGTATTGCACCTTAATCACGCGCTTGCTACCGTCCAAACGCACGTGGTACAGCGTATCTGAACCGAAATACACCACCTCAACCACTTCACCATGGCATTGATTGCCGCGCTGTTGCGGTTGTGTACGCGACATTTCCATTTTTTCGGGACGAATCGCCACTGACAAAACAGTACCTTTTTCACCCGGAATTGGATAATCCATCACATGCAAGGCATCTTCGGTCTGGATTTCCACATGGGTTTCATCGTCGACGATGATTTCACCGTTTTTGAATAGATTGACGTTCCCAATGAAGTCTGCGACAAACTCAGTACGTGGAGTTTCGTACACTTCAGTTGGCGTACCCACTTGCAACAACGTACCTTCAGACATCACCGCAATACGTGAAGCCATGGTCATGGCTTCTTCTTGGTCGTGTGTTACCATCACACAGGTTACACCGACTTTTTCAATAATATTGACCAATTCAATCTGTGTGGCTTCACGTAATTTCTTATCCAACGCGCCCAAAGGCTCATCCAGCAAGAGTAATTGTGGCTGTTTCACCAAACTACGCGCCAGCGCCACACGCTGCTGCTGACCACCTGAAAGTTGATGGGGTTTACGCTTGCCAAATTTGGTCAACTGCGTCAGTTTGAGCACATCATCCACTCGCTGCGCCAACTCATCTTTAGCGACACCCTCGCGGCGCAAACCAAAAGCAATGTTATCCCATACATTCAGGTGTGGAAACAATGCATACGACTGAAACATCATATTGATCGGGCGCTCATAAGGAGGAATTTTAGAAATATCATCACCTGCGAGCAAAATCTTGCCTGAGGTTGGCGTTTCAAAACCTGCCAACATCCGCAGCAAAGTTGATTTACCGCAACCGGAGCTTCCCAACAGGGCAAAAATTTCACCTTTGGCAATATCAATCGAGACATTATTCACCGCGACATGATCGCCAAATTTTTTGACAATGTTTTGAATGCTCAAAAAGGGTTGATTATTATCGGTTGCGCTCATACGCCACTCCTCGATTAAAAAATAACCATCTGACATGCAGAATGGTTCGTAACTGTTCGCTTATGTGTGAAAAAACCCTTGCCTTGTTCAGGCAAGGGTTTGAGAGGTTTATTTACCTGTTTTGAATTGACGGAACACGTCATTCATCGCACGCAGAGCCGCTTGATCAGACGGCAAACGGCGCGGAGCCATTTGATTCAAAACATCCGCACTCAAGAAGATGGTTTTGTTATCGGCAAATTTCTTATCAACCAAGCCGCCATCTAAAGAAGCTTTGTTCGGATTGGCATAACCCAATTCGTTGGTGATGGTGGCTGCATTTTTTGGATCCAATGCGTAGTTGATCCAAGCATAAGCTTGATCCACATTTTTTGCATCCGCGGTAATCGCCATGGTGTCGAAGAATACGATGCC
>CAYZVI010000231.1:0-2340 GCA_964481695.1 uncultured Hydromonas sp.
ATGTGGATGTGTTTTTGCATAATGACTCTAATGGCTGTTTTCAATAAAGCGCCATTGTAGCCGATACTCACACACTTTCGACAGTCCGCGTGGGTTTTACAAGCAGGATATTTGAGAACAATCGTTAACAGCAGCCTGACGGGCCGCAGCAGCAGCCAGATTTTTCAGCCGAGAATGCGGCACTGGCGCCTTTGATCCAAGACTGTACTGTTTCGCGTTTCGGTACGCCACCCGCATGCACCACTTGCCCTTCGATGACCACCGCTGGCGTCGCCATCACGCCGTATTGCGCGATTGTCGGATAATCCTCAACTTTCTCAATCTGTACGGACACGTTTAATTCAGCCGCGACCTGTTCAATCAGCGCTGCGGTGTTTTTACAATTGGCACAACCGGAACCCAAAACTTTCACATTCAACATTACTTTCTCCTATTACAAAACCCAGTTAAACACATAACCGACCAATAAAATCCCCGAAGCCACCACGCTGACAAACACCACAATCAAGCGCATTTTCAGTACCTTTCTGAGGATAATCATCTCTGGCAAAGACAAGGCAATGACCGACATCATAAAGGCCAGCACCGTGCCCAACGCCGCGCCTTTGGCCAGCAAAGCCTGCACAATCGGGAACACACCCGCCGCATTGGTGTACATCGGCACACCCAAAGCAACCGCCGCCGGCACCGCCCACCACGCGTCCTTACCCATAAAACGCGCCATCAAATCCTGCGGCACATAGCCATGAATCAGTGCGCCCAAGGCAATACCGCCAATGATATACGGCCACACCTTGCCCACGATTTCACGTACTGATAGACCTGCCGCCTCAAAACGCGCCCGCCAACTCATGCCACTCGCATCACTTTGCATGGCTTGCGGTGCTGAGCGCGCTTGCAACAATTGCTGTACCCAATCCTCCAGATAACCTTCCATTTTCAATCGCCCCAGCACCCAACCCGAGACAATCGCCACCGCCAAACCCAAGCCCAAATACAGCAGCGCGATTTTCCAGCCAAACATCCCAAACAACAGCGCCAAGGCAATTTCATTGATCATCGGCGCGGCAATCAAAAAGGAAAAAGTCACGCCAAGCGGAATCCCCGCCTGCACAAAACCGATGAATAGCGGCACGGCCGAGCAGGAGCAAAACGGCGTAACAATCCCAAGCAGTGCTGCCAAAACATTCGCTCCGCCCGAGTTGTGTCGCGCCAGCACTGCGCGCGTGCGCTCTGGCGTGAAAAACGTATTGACCACGCCCATCACGAACACCACACCGGTGAGCAACAACATAACTTTAGGGGTGTCATAAATAAAAAATTGCAGCGCCGAACCCAAATGACTCTCACGCTCAACCGGCAAACGCGCCACCAACCATTCTGAAAATGGCAAAACATTGCGGTACAACATCCACCACAGCACGGCGGCTAATGCCACCCACAGTATAGGCGCACGCTGCCATTGATTTTTTAACAAAATATTCCATGAATTCATCCGATCGCCCTTCACGGCAAAAGCGCCGCTCACCCTCACATAAACAATGACGAATCAGATCGAAAAAAGACGCAAAAAAAATATAAATTATTTTTATTATTTTTGCGGTGTGAAACAACACACCGAACCCTGCGCATCAAATCGAACCTGACACTGCGTGACCAATAATTTTGCTAAAGCCTTACGCGCCCGTTGCAGACGCGATTTTGCGCCCGAAATGCTCAAGCCTACCCGTTGGGCATAGGCTTTTTGTGACATACTATTTAAATCACAACACTCAATGGCTTCGCGCTCATGCGCCGACATTTGCGCCAACACACGCGGCACACACACCCGCAAATCATCAACCGGTAAAGCCTCATCCACCTCCTCGACAATCAAAATGCTTTCCGGCAAAGTCTCCCAATCCACATGATTTTTACGCAGACGCACTCGATCAATGAGCGCATGGCGCGCGACGGTGAACAACCACGCCTGCGGCGCATCCAAAGCACAAAAAGTCGCCCGATGCAGCATGGCTTTGACATAAACCTCCTGCACCACATCATCGACCTCATCCGCAGCCAAACCCTGCGCTGAGAGCCATCGACGCAGCGCCGAAACGGACTCTTGCCATGCTTTTAAAATACACGGCATATCTGGGGTAGTAGAAACAGGCTCACTCATCAATAACATCCTATGGTAATCCAATTATTGTACAGCCCTATTTCGTCAATTTATCAAATAATTCCCATCGATAAAATACGAACAACCATGAAACTGTTTGCAAAAAACTGAAAACAAAAAGAGGCTCCCTTCTATCTATAAAAAACCCAACAATCTTAACCATCATTAAATATTCATAC
>CAYZVI010000232.1:0-2339 GCA_964481695.1 uncultured Hydromonas sp.
AGCGAGCAGGAGGCGATGGAGTCGGCTACGGTGCTCAGCAGTGCGGGGCAATTTCGACCAGATATGTGGCGCGTGCGTCCGTATCGTTCTCCGCATCATTCTGCGTCTGCGGTTGCGCTGGTTGGGGGTGGCTCAAGCCCGCGTCCGGGCGAAATTTCACTGGCACATCGCGGGGTGCTTTTTATGGACGAGTTGCCTGAATTCGACAGAAAAGTATTGGAAGTTTTGCGCGAGCCGTTAGAGTCTGGCGAGATTCATATTTCTCGCGCAGCGCGGCAGGTCACGTATCCAGCGGCGTTTCAATTGGTCGCAGCGATGAATCCGTGTCCGTGTGGTTATCAAGGACATCCGAAAAAAGCCTGCCGTTGTACGCCAGATCAGGTGCTGCGCTATCAATCGCGCTTGTCAGGGCCCTTTTTGAATCGAATTGACATGCAGATTGAGGTGCCCGCTGTGGAGGCGCGCGACTTGGAGCAAATGCCGCAGGGTGAAAATAGCGCTCAGGTGGCCGAACGAGTTGCGCGAGCGTTTGAGCAGCAGATGGCGCGACAGGGTTGTGTCAATGCGCGTCTATCGGTGCGACAATTGGATGAATTTGCCACGCCAGATGAGGCGGGACGCAATTTGATTGCCAAGGCTATGACTCAATTTAATTGGTCAGCACGGGTGTATCACCGTATTTTGCGAGTAGCACGCAGCATTGCGGATTTGGAAGAATGTGAGAGAGTGGGCGCGGTTCATGTTGCTCAAGCCATACAATATCGACGAGGTTTACTTTCCGAAGGTTGATTTTGGAGAGATTTTGATGATTTGGTTTTAACTTTCCTGTATTTCAATCAATACAACGCACGGCTATAGATTTTTTCAAAACATAAACTCCTGATTTGTATTGTGAAATTAAGCGCAAATCATGTAATAAATATAAGACAGAGGTTGACAATGAAGTTCTGTGTCGGTACAATTTAGAGGGTTTATGGATGCACAATTTATCTATATTTCAATGCTCTGTTAGGGTTGAAAGAATGTGGTAAGGTTGTCAGCGCATAATCTGTATGTCGTAAAAGCCTTTAATTTAGGCGTTGACGGGTGACTTGCAAGGTCAATTTGATTGGAATAATATGGGTTTTGCTGTTCTAGTTCAGTTTGTCTTTGCGATTGTGATTGCGGCGGTTTCGGCTTTTTTTGGTGAAAAAGCCATGTGGTCGGCTTTGCTTGGTGGTGCGATTGCGATTTTGCCCAATCTTGTTTTTGCAATTTACTTAGCGTCATCCCAAAAAGCAGCGGTTTATCGTTTCTTTGTGGGTGAGGGTGTTAAAATATTTATAGCCATTGCTGCTGCTGCAATAGTTTGGCGGCAATACGGTTCACAGATACAGCCGATAGCCTATTGGGCCGGCTTGATTCTGGTGTTAAAAGCACATAATTTTGGATTGTTACGCACGGTTAAAGAATAGAGGGATTTATGAGTGCTGAAGTTGGACATCACGGCCCCGCAAATGCGAAAGAGTATATTGTTCACCATTTGACCAATTTAACTCAAACAGGCGAGCCGCAAAAGAATATCGTTGATTTTTCTTACATCAATCTCGACACTATTTTCTTTTCTGTTTTGACTGGCTTGTTGGGTTTGGTGTTTTTGTTGTGGGTTGCTCGTAAAGTGACTTCGAATACTCCTAATCGTGTTCAAATGGCGGTAGAGGCACTGGTTGAAATGGTTGAAGAGCAATCTTCTTCGATCGTGCATGGTAATCGCACTTTCATCGCGCCTTTGGCGTTGACCGTGTTTTTCTGGGTGGTGCTGATGAATGCGCTGGACTTGGTTCCGGTTGATTTGGTTGGTTGGTTGATCGGGGTGTTGCATTTGCCAATTCCGTATACTCGCATAGTGCCAACCGCGGATATTAATGGTCCGATTGGTATGTCTTTCGGTGTGTTGTTGCTGATGCTGTTTTATAGCTTTAAGATCAAAGGTTTTGGCGGTTTTGTGCATGAATTGTTTGCCGCGCCGTTCGGTATCGCTTTGGCACCGTTTAATCTGTTGTTGAATATCATCGAGTTTTTGGCGAAAGCCGTGTCGCTCGGTATGCGGTTATTTGGTAACATGTTTGCTGGCGAATTGATTTTCTTGCTGATCGCCATGATGGGCGCGGCTTGGAATACTCATAACTTGGGTATGAGTATCGGTTTAGGGTTGGGGCATTGGATTGCTGGTTCAGTTTGGGCTATTTTCCATATCTTAATCATCCTGTTGCAGGCCTTTATTTTCATGATGTTGACCTTGGTGTATTTGGGTCAAGCACATGATGCGCATTGATTGGGTGCTTCCTAACCCAGTTGGT
>CAYZVI010000233.1:0-2289 GCA_964481695.1 uncultured Hydromonas sp.
TCAACGCTAAAAGCAGCACTGCATGGCGGCGTAGCGCATGTCGTGTGTTTGCCCGATGCCAATCCGATTCTGGACGAACCACGCTTGGTCACGCAAATCAAACGCCAATCCGAAGCGCTTGACTTGGCAACCCTCTACCCACTGGGCGCACTGACGCAAGAACTCAAAGGCGAACAATTGGCTGAAATGGCCACGCTGGTTGAACACGGCTGTATCGCACTGAGCCAAGCCAATCAGCCGGTTCGCAATACACAAGTGTTGCAACGCGCTCTGGCTTACGCCGCCAGCTTCGGCCTGCCGGTTTGGCTGCGCGCCAATGACAGCTATCTGGGCGGCGGATTCGCGGCCTCGGGCGCGTACGCCTCACGCTTGGGCTTATCTGGCGTACCCGTTGCCGCAGAATCCATCGCACTATTTACTCTGTTTGAACTGTTGCGCGGATTAGGTAAAAACGCACCGAAAGTCCACATCTGTCGTATCTCCAGCGCCCGCGCGGTTGAACTGATCCGCGCAGCCAAAGCCGAGGGACTGAGCATTACCTGTGATGTGAACATGCACCATTTGCATTTGGTCGACACCGACATGGGCTACTTTGACGCACAAATGGTATTTGACCCACCACTGCGCTCATCGGCTGATCGCGACGCACTGCGTGCTGGCGTGCTTGATGGAACGATAGACGCCATTGTCTCTGACCACACAGCGGTCAACGCCGATACTAAGTATTTACCCGTAGGACAAGCACAAGCAGGCGCAGTCGGCACACAATGGCTGCTGAACAGCGTACTGCATTTTGCCCAAGACACGCATACCAATGTAGCGCAAGCACTCAGCCACATTGTAGCCAAAGCATATGCCGTATTAAACCTACCCGCACCTGTTTGGGAAAACGGCGCAGCGGCGAATTTCGTTGTTTTTGATGAAAACGCGCAGCAAAGCATTAACGCAGACTACATCATTGGCAACCACACCAATACACCGTGGTTGGGTTATGAGCTAACGGGGCAAATTACGCATGTGGTACACCACGGTAAAGTGATCTGACTACAACCCAACAAACATCCCTCGACGCCCGATAGCTATAATGCGCCGAGGGATATTTTTATGCTGAACACGTAACTCTTTTCCCCATGCCCACCACATGGCTCCTCTATGGCATAATCAGGCCAGTCACTATTTGGAACATTCATGGCACGTTTACGTCGCACCTCATCCTCTTTGTCTGCCTTAGAAGAGCAAAATGCCTTGGCGGTGCAGGTTGCCCGCCTGTATTACCATCAAGGCCTGACCTCCGACGAAGTGGCACGCGAATTGAAGCTATCGCGGCCGAAAGTCAGCCGCCTGCTCACGTTTGCCAAGCAAACCGGCTTGGTCGAAATTCGCATTCACGATCCACAAGCGCTGCCGCAAAGTTTGGAAGCCAAGCTCAAGGAGCGCTACCCCTTCCTCACGCCGCATGTGGTCAGCGTGCCCTTGGGTAGCAGCGAAGACATCTGGCTCGATCGCATCGCCATCGCCACAGCGAATCTGCTCAACGCTCATCTGCGCCCGAGCCAAACCGTTGGCTTGGCATGGGGAACCACGCTGGACGCGGTCTCACGCGCACTCACCCCGAAAAACATCGCCGATCTGACTTTCGTGCAGCTCAACGGCAGTGCCAACTCGCTCAATTTAGTCAGCGGTTTTGTCGCTGACACCATGGCGCGATTTGCACACAACTACGGTGCGCAGGCACATCTATTCCCTGTGCCAACCTTTTTCGACGATCCGCGCACGAAAAAAGCCATGTGGCGCGAGCGCACCGTTCGACATATTTTGGAAATCCAAGAAAAGGCCGACGTACTGATCTACTCGGTCGGTAGCGTGACTGCAAAAATTCCGAGCCACGTCTATGTCTCTGCCTATTTGGACGAACCGGATTTGAGAGAATTGGCGCAGGCCGGCGCGATTGGCGACATCGCCACGGTGTTCTACCGCGCCGATGGCAGCTTTGCCGACATTCCGTTCAATAAACGCGCCAGCGGCCCGAGCTTATCCATCATGCGCACGGTGAAATGGGCGCTGTGCGTGGTCAGCGGCTTGGGTAAAGTTTCTGCTTTGCGTGGTGCGTTGGAAGGCCGCTTGATGAATACACTGGTGGTGGATGAAGTCACAGCACATGCGTTGCTATACGCTGAGGATTGACATATCGACCACAAAAAAAGCCCTTGCATTACAGCAAGGGCTTTTTCATGTCAACAGCACATCAATGCAAAATATAGCCGTTGACCAACTGCGTATAGTCACGCA
>CAYZVI010000234.1:0-2238 GCA_964481695.1 uncultured Hydromonas sp.
CCGCTCAGTGCCATACCAAAACTTTTCATATCCAATGCCGACCACGAAAACGGCGAGCCGCCGGTGAAGCGCTGCAAATACCAAAACACAAAAGTAAAGTCAAAACCCGCCGGATAACCGACAAACACCGGCGCGCTGTGGTGCGCGCACAGCTCATAAATCCACGACACATATGCCTTCATCGCCTGATCGGGCGCGACGGGGTTTTCACGACACGCCGCCCAAGCCTGCGGCTCGCTACGCCAAAATGCCGCTGTCGTCGGATGCGCTTGCGCATCGGGCAAGACCTCCAAGTTCACCGAAAATTCACCGACTGACTCCCCTGCTGTATTCACCACCACGCAGGCAAAAGACAACATTGAATGCGACCCAGGAATCGGGCCGTCGGTTTCAATATCGGTGACAAAGTAGAGTTCGGGTTTGGGCATATTTAATCTTGCCAAACAGGTCGACTGTCCCAATCTGGTGGAAATCCCATGGAGGTAAGAGATATATTTTGAATACTTAGGTTTTTTAATAAATATTTTAAGCGGGAATGCCAAGAACTGTTGTGGTTGATATATTTTAGCATGTGAGCCGTAACAGTAAGAAAGTTATAAAGATTATGAGATGTTCTATCTGGACAGTTATTGGGGATTAAGCTGTGGCTTATTTTCTTAATTGATGGCACTTGCATTGGAAATTTTTTATTCCATAGCCGTCCATGATGTGCGCAAACATTTCTAATTGGAGTTAAACAATGTAATGTTTCCTCTAGTAATTCGGCTGTTGGCAACCCTACCGCTTGTGCAATCTGTTTTTTTATATGAATATCTTTGGTGTTTTTTATCCAATGAGATAAAGCCCCAAGAGATAATGTTTCTGCTGTAATCCAAAGGGGGGGTAGGAAAGGTTGAGTGTATTTTTTACGATAATGTTCAACAAAAGTTTCTTTGTTTTGTTCCTTTAGTGGAATAGATGCTCTTGTCAGATCGTTGAGGTGTGTCCACGGGCATTTAAATGGTTCGTGTGTAATATGAGCGTGACTGCCATACTTTTGTGTGAGTTCATTAACCCAATGACTGCGTATAGAAATTTCTATTCGTTCAAGAGCTTCAATCGTTAGTAAACGTAGTTTACGGTCAAAAATGTAGAGGGCAATAATATCGGAAAAAAAGGAATCTCGTTTGAATTGATGAGTTCTGGCAGAAGAAGGGTCTAGTATTTCAAAAGGAATATAGTAAGCGCTTAAACGATAATAACTAACATGCTCCAACCAGTGTTTTGCGTAGTTTTCATCGTCAACAACCAATCCGCGAATTTTTAGTTTCTGGATTTGGTCTGTAATCGAAAGAGAGGGTTTATTGTATTCCATCGTGGCTAAAATTAACCCCCCGATTTGAGCATTATAGTTTGAAAACTATACTAAGCTTGGGGGGTGTTGTTACTATCATTATAAACAAAATGTTGAGTATTTACTAAATATTTCTTTAATAAAAGACGTGTTTGTTTTGCTAATGTGACACTATCTTTTCGATAATCCCATCGAGTACATCAAGGTTGCCAAATTGGATGACGAGTTTGCCTTTGTTTTTCGCCCCCATTTTGATTTCAACCGTCGCACCGAGCGTATCGGACAGGCGTTCTTGCAGGTGCACGATGTCACCGGAGATGATTTTGGTTTTGGCTTTGTGTGCGGTTTCGCCTTTGAGGATTTGCTGTACGCGTTTTTCCGCTTCGCGCGCGGTCAGGCGGCGATTGGCGATTTCTTGGGCGAGCAGGATTTGCTGCGCGGCATCCAATGAGAGTAGCGCACGGGCATGCCCCATCTCAATGTCTCCAGCGAGCAGCATGGTTTGCACCGGCTGTGCGAGGTTGAGCAGGCGCAGTAGATTGGATACCGCACTGCGCGAACGGCCAATGGCTTGGGCGCAGGTTTCGTGGGTGTAGTTGAATTCGCGGATGAGGCGTTGCAAGCCTTGCGCTTCTTCGAGCGGATTGAGGTCTTCGCGCTGGATGTTTTCGATCAGGGCGAGTGCGAGGGCTTGCTGATCGTTCACGTCTTTAATGAGGACCGGCACTTCGTCGAGTCCGGCGATACCGGCGGCGCGGTAGCGTCGTTCGCCGGCGATGATTTCGTAGCGGCTGGCATCATCGGCCAGTGCGCGCACGATAATGGGCTGCATCAGCCCCTGCTCTTTGATGGATTCGGCCAATTCGTTCAGCGCGGTTTCATCCATGTGGGTGCGTGGCTGGTAT
>CAYZVI010000235.1:0-2236 GCA_964481695.1 uncultured Hydromonas sp.
CGCAAATCCTTCATCAAATCAGCGATCGTTTCACGCACACTGACCATGCGATTGGCGAATGGCAAAGGCGCATTACCTTTGAAAAACAGACCTTTGTTCACATCTCCATGCAGCGCCGCCGATAGTTTTTGATCAATGCAAAACTGTCCAATACTGCCAATGCCATCGCGTAAACCACACACACTCAGACAATTCATCCCCTGCACGCAGCGTCGCGGATCCGCTTTCGCATTTGCTTGTAGTCGCTGTTCGCGTTTCAAATATTGCGTGAGAAACTGTGAGCGCACCCCTCGCGCGGGCAAACCGGCGACCGACATGAATTCAACGGCATCCTCCGCAGTGCTGTTTAATAAATGCTGTTTGAAGCGCACATCGGCGTCCCCCTCCTGCGTCACTGCAAACGCCGAACCAATCTGCACCCCCGAAGCACCCCAATCTTCAATTGCTTCCCGCACTTTGCTCGAGTCAGCCAAACCTCCTGCCACGATAATGGGCAGTCTTTCACGCTCCAGCCCCATTTGCTTGATCAGCTCAAACAAATCAGACAAAACGCGCTTGAACTCAAATTTAGGATGATCGATTTCAGACATGGCCGTTGCACCCAAATGACCGGCCGCAAATTGCGGATTCTCAATCACAATCGCATCGGGCAAACGATTTTTCTTCATCCAGCGTTTTAAAATCAAACCCACGCCACGCGCCTCCGATAGTATCGGCATGATCTTAACCTTAGGAAAATCCTTGACCCACTCAGGCAAATCCAACGGCAAACCCGCCCCCATGACGATTGCGTGTGCGCCCGATTCACAAGCCTGACGTACCAGCGCTACGTGATCTTTCACCGCCTTCATCACATTCACAGCTATCAAGCCACGACCTTCACTCTCGGACAGCGCCCATTTAATTTCCCGATCCAGCGCCAGATGATTCAGACGATTGTATTTTTCCTCGCTGGGATCGACCTTAGACTCAGCCAGCAAATCAGGATGCAGTTGGCGTAAATCGGCACTGGCAATCGTACCGAATCCATTCTCACGTGCGACCGCACCCGCCAGACGATGCGCGGAAATACCAATCCCCATACCTCCTTGTACAATCGGAATCAGCACATGCTCGCCAATGCGCAGTTGAACCGTAGAATCAGCCATAATCGTATCCTTTCTCTGAGTAACCAAACTGCCCAATTCATCTCGTATGTAATTACTTCGCTGCATACTATCGGCAAACTCCAACTGACTCAAGTCCTGAAAAAAGCACGGTCTCCTTAAATAACTGTTTGAAAAATATGGATAAATAAGGTATTCGCCGACGTCTTCAGTCATTCCAACCGGCATAAAAAAACGCATCGTCCTAAAGAACGATGCGTATACTCTTCAAAAAAACCATTACCTCCGTCATTAGTCGGAAATACGGCAAATATTAATGGCTAAAAAACCAACGCCTATCCTTCCGGCAGAATGATGGGGCACAGCCCATTATTTTTTAACCACCAAAGTTTTGGCCAACATATCATGCAAAGCCTGCTTTTTCTCCGTGAATCCGGCCATGATAAAACCAATATAAAAAATTATCGAGGACAAAAATTTACCAAAATAGCGAATCAAAGCCTGAGCCATACTGATACGCCCGCCTTGCAGATTGGTCACTTTCAGTCCCATCACGCTTTTACCAATGGTCGCTTGCTTATCCGAACTTTCCTGCCAGACGAAATATGCAATCGACGCCAAACCGGCAAATATCGCAAACGGTGTTGACGTGGTATATGCTTCCACGCCGGAGGCATTTTGCTGCAATACGACGCTGCCGGTCAGACGGCCAATAATCATCAGCGGGACACCCACGATCAAAGCATCCACCGCATAGGCAATCAACCTGCGCCAAAAACCCGCATAGCCTTGAAAAGATGTACCTTCCGCCGTGATGTCAATCACAGAAGGATTCGAGTTGAATGGGTTCGGATTCGTATTCATGTTTGACTCCTTTTTGAGTTAAATTCAAACAGCAGCTTCCGCAGTCTCGGCCGACTTTTTACGCGAGGTTTCGACTTCAAACACAACCCTATCCTGCTCCATCGAATAATCCACTTTGACCACGCCGCCATATTTCAGTTTACCAAACAACAACTCATCGGCCAGTGCTTTACGAATAGAGTCTTGCACCAGACGCGCCATCGGACGCGCCCCCATGAGCGGATCGAAGCCAACCTTAGCCAAATGCTTGCGTAAAACATCTGAAA
>CAYZVI010000236.1:0-2227 GCA_964481695.1 uncultured Hydromonas sp.
ATTAACGTATCTAGTAAGCTATCTGGCCAGTTAGAAGAAATTTTGGTTAAAGAAGGTGACTTTGTCGAGCCTGGTCAAATCTTGGCGCGGGTTAAAATTTCGACTTTAGAAGCCCAGTTACGTGAATTGGAAGCACAACAGCGTCAAGCCCAGGATGCGATTGCGACAGCGGAAGCACAAGTGGCGATGCGGATCAGCGAAAAAGCCGCCGCTGAAGCCATGGTACAACAGCGTGAAACAGAACTGATGGCGGCTAAAAATCGTTTAGCGCGTACCGAAGTTTTAGCCAAAGAAGGCGCATCGTCCAAGCAACAACTGGATGATGAACGTGCCGCAGCACAGCAAGCCATTGCGGTATTAAGCGCAGCCAAAGCACAGGTACAAAGTGCCCAAGGGGCAATTGTTGCGTCTAAAAGCCAAGTGTCAGCCGCACATTCTCAAGTCGATGCCATCAAAGCCTCGGTGGAACGGATTAAATTTGATATGGATGATGCACAGTTACGTGCACCATTAAAAGCACGTGTTCAGTTCCGTGTCGCGCAGCCGGGTGAGTTGGTGGCAGCGGGCGGGCGTGTGCTCAATCTGATTGATTTATCTGATGTGTATATGACGTTCTTTTTGCCTGAAACCGTTGCAGGTAAAATTGCTATTGGAACAGAAGTACGTATTGTATTGGATGCTGCGAAAAATGTGGTGATTCCAGCTACAGTGTCTTTTGTTGCCGATACTGCACAGTTCACACCAAAATCGGTGGAAACGGAAAGCGAACGTCAAAAACTGATGTTCCGTGTTAAAGCGAAAATTGATCCAACTTTATTGAACAAATATATCGAACAAGTCAAAACAGGTTTGCCAGGTGTGGCATATATCAAAATTGATGATCAGGCAGCTTGGCCGACATTTTTAGAGAACACAGTTAAATGATGACACAACAATCTGAAAAAGGATCGGTTGTTGCAGAAATTGAAAATGTTAGTCTGAAATATGGAAAAACGGTTGCACTGAATCAAGTGTCGCTATCCTTACCAGCAGGCTGCATGATCGGTTTAATCGGTCCAGATGGGGTGGGGAAATCCAGTCTATTGGCTTTGCTGTCAGGGGCGAAAATTGTACAGCAAGGTCGCTTAAAGGTGTTGGGCGGTGATATTGCCGATAAACAACACCGTACCCGTGTTTGCCCACATATTGCCTATATGCCGCAGGGTTTAGGGAAAAACCTATATAAAACTTTATCGGTTGAAGAGAATTTACAGTTTGTGGCACGTCTGTTTGGGCATGATGCTGCCGAGCGACGCAAACGGATTGATGATCTGACCAAAAGCACAGGCTTGTACAATTTTCTCGACCGTCCTGCGGGTAAATTATCGGGTGGGATGAAGCAGAAATTAAGTCTGTGCTGTTCTTTGATTCATGATCCCGATTTTCTGATTTTAGATGAGCCGACCACAGGGGTTGACCCTTTGGCACGGGCGCAATTTTGGGAACTGATTAACCGCATTCGCAAAGTTCGTCCACAGATGAGTGTTATTGTTGCTACTGCTTATATGGATGAAGCACAAGGCTTTGACTGGCTGGCGATGATGGATGATGGGCAGATTTTAAAAACTGGCACACCACAAGAATTATTGACTGAAACGCAATGTAACAGTTTAGAAGATGCTTTTATTCAACTATTGCCAGAAGAAAAAAAGCTCGGCTATGAGCCTGTGGTGATTCCGCCTTTACCTGACTACGGTTCAGAAAGCTATGCTCTTGAAGCGCAAGATTTAACAGTGAAATTTGGTGATTTTACTGCGGTAGATCATGTTAATTTTAAAATTAAGCGTGGTGAAATATTTGGTTTCTTAGGCTCGAATGGTTGTGGTAAATCCACCACCATGAAAGTGCTGACGGGACTTTTAGAAGCCTCAGAAGGTCAGGCGTGGCTGTTTGGTGAGCCTGTAGAGGGCAACAATATTGAAACTCGTCGCCGTGTCGGCTATATGTCGCAGGCATTTTCCCTATACAGCGAGCTGACCATTGTGCAGAATTTGGTCTTACATGCCAAATTATTTCATGTACCAAAAGAACAGATTGAGCCACGTGTACAGCTCATGCTGGAGCGTTTTGACCTGGAAGAAGTCAAAGAAAAACTGCCCGATGATTTGCCTTTGGGCGTGCGTCAGCGTTTATCACTCGCAGTGGCACTGGTGCATAATCCTGAAATTTTAATTCTGGATGAACCAAC
>CAYZVI010000237.1:0-2213 GCA_964481695.1 uncultured Hydromonas sp.
CAAATGTACACACATACGATGTGAACCGCAGTAGCTTTGTTCATCGAACATAGTATCTAAGGTTTGGGTTGCTATTTCGTTGACTGAAAGGTCGATCTTTACATTTCTTTACTTCTGGGCAGTCTCAAAATAATTAGAATTTTTGCTACTGTATTGTTCTGTTTTGCAATACGGTTTAATTTTTATACGAAATTTGTGCGTGGATTGCTCGTATATAATGACTTAGGTAAATTAAGGAGTTAAGAAGATTTTAGGGCTTGGGTATGAATACGTTGTTACGATTATTTGATCTGTATGATGATGACGCGCATCGGCGTGTTGTAGCGATTGCTGCAGTACGTGAGGGCTTTGGTCTGTTGCTACCCACTATTCCAGCAATGATTATTTGGGCGGTGGTGACGGCAGTGGCAATGGTCGCGGCAGGGTTGTCACCGTTTTATGTGCTATTGATTAATGTTTTGGTATATGCGGGTTCGGCGCAGTTGGCCGTGCTGTCGATGTTGGCGCTGGGTGCGCATTTACCGTTGATTTGGTTGACGGCATTTGTTGTGAATTTACGCTTTGTGGTGTTCAGTGGTACAACCAAGCCGTTTTTTCGTTCGTTACCGTTGCGTTTTCGTCTGTTGTATGGTTTTTTGACCGGAGATGTGCCGTTGATGGTGTTTCTCAATCGGTTTAATCACACGCCGGCCGATTCGGTACTTGGTGCCGATTTACATCAAAAGGGTGTGTTTGTTGGCTTGAGTTTGGCGAACTGGGTGGCGTGGCAAGCGGGCGTTGTGCTCGGTATTGCGCTGGCGAGCATGATTCCGAATGATTGGGGGCTGTCGCTGGTGGCAGCGCTGACATTGTTGATTTTGATTGTGAAGATGGTCGATAACTGGCCTGCGTTGACTGGCTGCGTGGTGGCCGCATTGACGGCAGTGTTTCTGCATGATTTACCAAATAAGTTGTGGGTATTTTTCGCAATTGTGGTTGGTGTGGTCGCTGCGGTACTGGCTGAAACCATTGGATCGAAGTTGTGGCCGCGAAATTGGCCTAAACGCATTCACGAGCATGAAGTTTTGGAGGACACCTGATGAATTGGGGGCATCATCTTTGGTTATGGACCGCGGTGCTGGGTCTGTGCGCAGTGACAGTACTCACGCGCAGTTTTTTTCTGCTCACCCCGAGTCGGTTTGAGTTTTCAAATGGCATCAAGCGAGCTTTGCGCTATGCGCCGACCGTGGCGATTGCCGCAGTTATCGCGCCGGATATTTTGATGCATCAGGGGAGAGTGGATTTCACGTGGCATAACTCAGAGCTGTTCGCAGCGGTTGCGGCGGTGCTGGTGTTTTTGTGGCGTCATAGCTTTATCTGGGCACTTTTGGCCGGTATGGTGGTCTTCACGCTTTTTCGCGTATACGCATAAATGGTGTGCGTTTGATTAAAAAAGTGTATCTATTGTTAAACCAATTGTTTGGTATGATGCAACGACTATAATTATTTTTATAACAAGGGGTCGTTATGAGTTTGAATACCGAGCATCTGTGGATGCCGTTCACCGCAAATAAACAGTATAAAGCTGCACCGCGCGTGCTGGTCTCAGCCAAAGACATGTACTACACTTCGGACGATGGACGCGCCATTTTGGATGGTACGGCTGGGCTGTGGTGTGTGAATGCAGGTCATAGCCGCGCGCCGATTGTGCAGGCGATTTGCGAAACGGCGCAGGAGCTGGATTATGCACCGATGTTTCAGATGGGGCATCCGAAGGTATTTGAAGCCGCGACCAAGCTGGCACAAATCACACCGGAAGGCATGGATAAGGTATTTTTTACCAATTCAGGCTCCGAATCGGTCGATACTGCACTGAAAATGGCTCTGACCTATCATCGGGCGAAAGGCGAAGCACAGCGGACGAAATTCATTGGTCGTGAGCGTGGCTACCACGGTGTGGGCTTTGGTGGTATTTCGGTCGGTGGTATTGGTAATAACCGCAAACATTTTTCTGCCAATATCATACCGGGCGTGGATCACCTGCCGCATACGTTGAACATTGAACACGCGGCGTTCAGCCGTGGTCAGCCCGAGTGGGGCGCACATCTGGCGGATGCGTTGGAAAATCTCGTTGCACTGCACGATGCCTCTACCATCGCGGGTGTGATTGTTGAGCCGATGGCTGGCTCGACCGGTGTGTTGATTCCACCGAAAGGCTATCTGGAAAAACTGCG
>CAYZVI010000238.1:0-2200 GCA_964481695.1 uncultured Hydromonas sp.
TGCCAAACTTGTGCGTTTGACCGTACTGCATACGGCGAAACCGTGCGAAGTAACTTTCTGCCAAGTTGGTATTGATACCATCATCGGTTTGGTATTCAAATTGATGGTTTACGCGCTTGGTGTCGTATTTGGCGTGAAGGATGTCATACGCTGAACTCTCATCCGCATGAATGACTGTTCCCGTTTGTACCACGCGCTCAGTCAAGACTTTCACATCGGCTTGGTTCTCAGATTTCACCACAAAGGTAATGGTCTTGTTTGCACCGATAGAGCCATTATTTGTGACACCATCTAACGCCTCAACCATAGCACGTTGACGAAACACCAGCACACAGCGTTTATTGTCCTTTTGGTGGATGGTTAAGCGGCGGTCTATGCGGTCGGCTTTCTTGTTCTGTGGGCGGATATAGCCGTTGACATACGCACCATCAACATGAACCTCACCGAACAGTTGTGTCGCATCGCGATGTTCCATCAATGATTCACGCAGTTTATGAGATAAGATGAATGCCGTCTTGTACTGAACACCCAAGTCACGCGACAGTTGCAACGCAGATACGCCTTTAACCGCATTGGCAAATATGGCTATCGCGGCAAGATAGACTTTGAGCGGGAGTTTGTGATTGGCGAAGATTGTGCCTGATGTGACAGAGAATGTGTGAGCGCAGTCTTTGCACCGCCATTGCTTGCGAACACGAACGAAGTAATGAGCACGAATGACACCACAACATGGACACGTTACATCACCCGAACCCCAGCGCACTTCTTTGAATAATTCAAAAGCTTGTTCCTCGCTCATCTCGCACACCTGACGAACGGACAAGGTGCGGGCTTTGGCTGAGAGTAGAAAGTGTTGTTTGTGGGACATGACGAACCTCTTAAAATAATGTTTACAAGATAATTATATCATAATTGACACAACAAGGATAGATAAATATATTGTTATTGACGCCAATATAGCGTATGTGATACATTTGAAACATTGATAAGTGGGGTATGAAAATGAACGATGCAGAATGGAAGCGTTACGCAAAAAACTTTTTAAAAGCGGAGTTGACACGCCGTGATGTAGGTTATGAAGCACTGGCAGAAAAACTTAAAGACATTGGGGTAGATGAAACCTACCATAGCATCAATACCAAAATAAACAGAGGTACTTTTAGTTTTGCATTTGCCTTACAATGTTTGAATGCAGTTGGTGCGCACGAGAGTGTTTTGTTGGGGAGTCCCAATGTCAAATAAGCATCAGAAATCACTTGACAACGGTGAAAATGGCAACATAATTTTGCCAGCCAGCCAGCCAGCCAGCCAGCCAGCCAGCCAGCAAAAACAAAAACTTACATTCTGCTAAGAATAATAAGAAAGATGAGTTCTACACTCAACTTGCGGATATTGAAAAAGAGTTTAAGCACTACAAAGAGCACTTTAAGGACAAAGTGATTCTATGTAACTGTGATGACCCGAGAATAAGTAATTTTTTCCATTATTTCTCATACAATTTTGAAAAATTAGGCCTCAAAAAACTAATCACCACCTGCTACAAAAATCAAAACTCAGACCTGTTCAGTCAAAATAATTCTGAACGTGCTATTTATTTGGAATACTACGGCGACAAACAAGGCAACAATGTCCCTGACCCAAATGATATTGGCATACAATTTTTGCAAGGTGATGGCGACTTCAGAAGCGCAGAGTGTATTGAACTTTTAGAGCAAGCCGATATTGTGGTCACCAATCCGCCATTTTCATTATTTCGAGAATATGTGGCGCAACTCATGGAATATAACAAAAAGTTCGTTATTTTGGGAAACATCAATGCCATATCCTACAAAGAATGCTTTGAATTCATCAAAAGCAATAATATGTGGCTTGGGTATAATTGTGTAAGGCATTTTAAACAACCTGACGGAACAATGTATGAGACTGCAAGGTCATTTTGGTACACAAATTTAGATATTGCCAAACGCCATGAAGAGTTAATTCTTTACAAAAAATACAATAATAACGACTATCCACAATATGACAACTACAATGCGATCAATGTTGGAAAATCGTTGGATATTCCTTATGATTACCATGGTGTAATGGGAGTTCCTATTACATTCCTCGACAAACACAATCCAAATCAATTTGAAATTTTAGGGATGGGGTAATACCCCCTAAAAGGGCGGCATCTAAAAGTAGAATCAACACAAGTCCT
>CAYZVI010000239.1:0-2164 GCA_964481695.1 uncultured Hydromonas sp.
TGTTGACCTGCGACGTGTGGGAACACGCCTACTACGTTGACTACCGCAATGCGCGTCCTAAATATGTAGAAAGCTTCTGGAATCTGGTGAACTGGGATTTCGTAGCGGCAAATTTTGCTTAATTACGAACGGCCTTTCCTAAAAAACCACGCATTTGCGTGGTTTTTTTATGGGCTACTTTTCACATAGCGCAAGATAATTAAAATTTGAATGGATTGTGTATTAAATTTCCCTGCATCAGTCATGTGCAATTTAAGTTCTTGCTATAATGTCCAATGTTTAAGAGAATTTTTACTATTTTTGCTATCGTGTTTACCTAATAGGTATACCTCGTTCATGAAGCCGCTCAGACGCATCTTGACTCACGCCCAACTTATACCCGCAATTTTTTTGCTGGTCGCTTCTTCCGTAGTGTCGGGCAACGTATATGCAGGCGTGAACGTCAACCAGCTGGTCAATGACAGCGCACCATCGATCGTGCAAGTTCAAGGTGTGGAGTGGGTCAAAGTCAAAATTCCCGACAAATATAAAGAGATCACCAGCGATCCCGTCTATCAATCATTGTCATCCATTTTTATAGACAATCCAAATATAACCGCGCAGGCAGCTCCAGTCGTTAAAAAACGCATTACTGGTTCTGGATTTATCATTAGTTCAACGGGGCGCATTGCGACCAACTATCAATGGATTAAAGGACGGCACGAAGTTTTTGTCATCTTGGCGGATAGACGTCAATTTAAAGCGCGCATTATTCGTACCGAACCGAAAAATGATTTGGCCATTTTACAGATACCCGCGACCAATCTACCCGCAATGGGCTTGGCACGTCAGGTTGAAGAAGGTGAAGGCGTCATCACAGTTGGCGCCAACAAAAAAGGGATTTCCGTTGGTGTGATTGTCAGCACGCCTGCCCAAACCCCTGCAATCGGTCTGGTCAGCGATGCCTCGGTCAATCGTGATAACAGCGGTGGCCCTTTACTCAATATTTATGGACAAGTTCTGGGCGTTAACTCAACGCAAACCCGTGCACCGCTTGGTCTATACCGCCATGTATCGTTGAGCAAACTCACTTCCGATAGTGGTTCTAAAGCCACTGAATCAATCAACCTGCTCTCGCAAGTTGGTTTTTCTGCACGCAATCTGGATCAAGCCCAAAGTGCCGCTTTGGGGCTACATAACGCTGCCGGTGCTTTTGTCACCCAAGTGCGCAGCGGCAGTTTAGCGGCGACTGCGGGTTTACAAAAAAACGACGTAATCGTCGCACTTGAAACACAAAGCGTGGTGGACTCATCCGATTTAAATGCTTTGACGGACTTTTTGCGTCAGGACAATCAAGCGCGCATCCGCGTATTTCGTGCCGGTGAGTTTGTAGAGTTGAACATCAACAACTACAAAGTACAGGACGCACCGTTAAGCTGGGCATGGCAGCGCTTGGGGCTACGTGTTCGCGCATTAACAACGGCACAAAAAGATTTGCTCAACATCACCAGCGGTGTAACCGTCACCGAACTGCGTGGTTCTGCACAACAAAATGGCTTGGCAATAGGTGATGTACTGGTCAGTATCAATCAAACACCGATTAACACCACCATGCAGCTGAATCAAATCGCACAAAAGCTCAATCCAGATGACACGGTTGCACTGTATGTCATTCGCGGTGAAACACGTCAATTCATCACCCTAACGGTTGGCGAATAATCCCTCATGAGCGAGCGCATCAGCCTTTTCCTCTACGGTAAAGAAACCTGCCATCTGTGTCATGATATGTGGGCAGATGTGCAATTATTGGCAAAAAAGAACGGTTACGCCATTGACCTAATCTGGCAAGACATCGAAGATCAACCCGAACTCGAGGCGCGCTACGGTCTGCGTATTCCAGTACTGGCCGCTCCCGACGAGCAGGTCATTTGCGAAGGCCATCTAAACGCAGCTTCTCTACTTCAACGCCTACGATCGGCATAAATTCATTCATAAAATCATAACATTAGCGCACCACCGTGCATTTTTTATCTTCACGATCTTGACGCATCCCTTCTGCATTTTTATTGTATGATGCAATCATTCACGTCATAGAGCGGTATTCAAAAAAACCGCCGGACATCGATACACAATCGATTTAGTGAGGAGACAACCATGCGTAGCAATGACCGCTTGCGTGCCCAAC
>CAYZVI010000240.1:0-2158 GCA_964481695.1 uncultured Hydromonas sp.
GGCGGGAAAAGCGGGAAGTCCACCCGTTGGCATTGGGTAAACCTTTGGACGGCGTGAGGATGGCGCGATATATGATATTCCCCGAACTAAACAATGAGGGCATATTTAATAAGGAATTAGATACCACATTGTTTTATATGGATATGTTGGAACGGTTTGTTGATGAGGTTTTAGAAAAAAAAGATAAAGGCATTGTTTTAACAAGTTACACCCGTGAACAATTTAACCGTGATATTAATTATTACCTTGATGGTCTAAGTAATGGATTAGAGGATGAATTGGTGGCAGAGGCTTTTAACAAGCGCAAAATAAATGGGCAAATAGCCAAAGGTAAGAAAAGCAAAAATGAAAAGCGTGAACTTATTAATGACTACTATATTTTTATGATGCTGTACACTGGTGCGAGCATGGTACAAATTGCAAAAGTAGAGACCGCTGACAATAATTGGACGAGTTTGGGTTATTTTGAGGCTTTCTGCCGTGACACAGGGTATTTATTTGCTGCTAATGACAGAGAGCATGAATTAAGTGCTAAACATTCATCATCAGCACAAATCGCACACTTAAACAGGCCTATTCAAAAAGCCAAAACCGAAATATTGAAAGAATGGAAAAAAGAGCGTAAAGCCATAATTGTAAGTCGTGGAAAGGCGCAATTTTGCCGTGATATGCAAAACAAACACAAAGACAAAGACAAAGAGGGCAACGACTTAATCAAAGATGTTAAAACGATTCAGGGATGGATTACAGACTGGGAACGTAATTTGTTGTAAATATATCACCCGTTTGCATAGCACAACCACCGTTCTACTTAGCGCATCAACCACCCTATATAGTAGGGTGGTTTTTTGTTTTTGATGCACTTGATTAAATGCCTATACGCCCGCAAGCGGCGGACATTTCCCAGTAACAACCGTAAAGGAAAAATAGGCATGAGCACTACCAATCAAGCGCAAGAGCGCACCACCCTCCCAAAAGACGGCATGAGCCGTTTCAAGCAATTTCAAACATTTTTACCCGTGAGCCGCGAAACGTGGCGCAAATTGGTAAACGAAGGCAAAGCACCGCAGCCTGTGCGTATGGGCACACGTTGCAATCTCTACCGCAATAGCGAATTACACGCCTTTTTGGCCGACCCGCTGAACTACCGCGCGGAGGTGTAATCATGATTACTCAAGACTATATAGAGCGGTCATTAGCACCGTCGGAGGCGCACGCCCTTGACCTTGCCAAGCGTGAAGGTGGCGTTAATCGTTATGAAGCCACCGCGTTAGGGCATGGTTCACTGAGCCAACGCATCAGCAATTTAGAGGCTAAAGGCTTTCAGTTCACCCACACGCCCGAAGTATGGGCAGACCCCACAGGCAAGCCTCACAGCGGGGTCATGCGCTATCACTACCTTGGCTGGAAAGCATTTACACAGCCTACGCCACAAAACTCACAGGGAGTACGACCATGAGCGAAATAGTCCTATACCTGATTATCGCCGTTGTGTCCCTGTATTCAGCCATAGGTGCAATGTTCGGCGTGTGGCTGGCCTATCGTAACCGTGGAGGTGATAAATGAAACATGGCAACCTAACTCAAGCGAATAAACCCATTGGAGCAAACACTATGAACACCGAACAAGTTAAAGACCTATTGAAACAATGTATCGAGAAAATCAATGCACAGCGTGATGCACTGCAAGCCTTCGCCGTGAAGCAAGCGGCGCAGACCCAACGTATTATTGAACTGAAGGCCATGATCGACCAATTGACCGACAGGCAGACCGATATTCAGCGCGAATTGAGCCGCAAGCAAGGGGGTGAGCAATGACACACCACCAACACAAAACCCGCCTTGTGACGGGCGGGCTAAGTGGTTCTAACAATGTTAAAAAAGACACTGATATTGTAAACCACTTCATCCGAAAAATAAACCCATGCGTACCATACGCAAACCCTCATAAAGGCGGGAATCTATGCTTTTCGGGCGTGCGAAAACAGGGGAGTTTTTGGATAAACTTAGCGGGGGTTTTTGAGAGCGCAGATATTCAAGCATTGCGACCACTCAAACCGCTTAAACCTTTGCAAAAGAAGCCGCTTAAACCTTTGAGACCGCTCAAAAAACGCAAGCAAACAGAGAAGCCATGCGGTTATAATGCAACCTCTCTCAAA
>CAYZVI010000241.1:0-2138 GCA_964481695.1 uncultured Hydromonas sp.
ACGCGCAACCGCAATGGGTGCAACTGGTCGCACGTGGTAAAAAGCAAGGCTACGCCGTCGGCGATGTGGTGAAAACCACACTCAGCACCATGGCGGGCGACTCGAATATGGCGTATCAAGGGGCGATCGAAGGCGTGCATCAGCGGCGCAATCTATTTTACCGTTCGGAATTCAACAAACAAAAAAATCTCGCGGCCAATATTGACCAAGTCGCCATCGTCTGCGCCACCGAGCCGGGCTTTTCCGATGAGCTGCTCGGGCGTGCGCTGATCTGCGCGCATGTGGCCGAAATCGACGTGCTGATCGTTTTGAACAAAGTGGACGTAGCCGAACTACTGCCATTCGCACGCGAGCGGCTGGAACTGTATCAATCGCTCGGCTACCGCGTGATTGAAGTATCGGCCAATCAGCCTGATAGCCTGAACACCGAACTCATCCCTGCGCTCGCCGGCAAAACCACGCTGTTCATGGGACAAAGCGGCATGGGCAAATCCTCGCTCATCAATGTGCTCATCCCGTCGGCGAATCTGCGCACGCGCGAGATTTCCAATGTACTGAACACCGGCAAACACACCACGACTTTTTCGCGGCTATTTGACTGCGATCTGAATGGCGAACGCACGCAGATCATCGACTCACCCGGCTTTGAGCAATTTGGTATGGCGCAGTTTTCACTCTCACAGGTTCAGCACGCCATGCCGGAGTTCGCCCCGCTGCTCGGCCAGTGCAAATTTCACAATTGCACCCATGTGCACGAGCCCGCCTGCGCCATCATCGATGCGGTGGAGAGCGACGAGATTTCGCCGCTGCGCTACGAATTTTATTTACGCTTAATCCAGCAGTTAGACTACTATGAAAACGCTCAATACTGAAGCCACCCGCCCTGAGCCAGCCAAACGCGAAGCCGTGCGCCCGACCATTCAGGTGCTCGAGCGCACCAACGATCTGCTCAATATTTTGGCACGCTACAATCAGCCGCTCTCGCTCAAATTTCTCGCCGAGCAATCCGGCCTGAACATCTCCACCACGCATCGAATTTTGAACGATCTGGTGCTGGCGCGTATGGTGCACCGCCCCAGCTCGGGTCACTACCAACTCGGTATGCGCCTACTCGAACTCGGTAATCTGGTGAAAGCCCGTCTGAATGTGCGCTCCATCGCCCTGCCGATCATGCGCCGCCTGCAGCAAAAAATCGGCCAGACCATCAATCTATCGATCCGTCAAAACGATGAGATCGTCTATATCGAACGCGCCTTTTCCGAACGCTCGGGCATGCAGGTGGTACGCGCCATTGGCGGCCACGCACCCTTGCATTTGACCTCCACTGGTAAACTGTTTCTCTCGACCTACGACAAAGCCGCATTACTGGACTACGCCAAACGCACCCAACTCAAAAGCAATACCCCGAACAGCATCAGCTCGCTGGAAAGGCTGTCCAAAGAATTAGAAACCGTGCGCCAAACCCAAACCGCGCGCGATCATGAAGAACTGGAAATCGGCGTATCGTGCATGGCGGCGGCGATCTACGACGACGCGCATCAAGTCATCGCCGGTCTGTCCATTTCCTCACCCGCCAACCGCATGCAGGAGTCGTGGCTGGAGCTGCTGCGTGAATCGGCGCGCGAGATTTCACGCGCCATGGGCGACGCGCAGAGTGAATAATTGCTGCTGAAAACCTCATCAAAAAGGCGATGCACATTCAGCATCGCCTTTTTGGGTTCTGTTCGTCACATAAACTGCATCTTTCGCATTTTGATAAACCAAAATGGAACTTGAATAGGCGCAGTGATCACATCAAACGCCACACCGAGCGGCAACAGCACGACTCGCAACGGATTGTGATTCTGCTTGTATTCGGTTTGATAAAACCGCACCGCGCGCGTCTGTTTGAACTGTGATTGAATCGTCTTTAGATTTTTGACGGGTGGATAAATAATCCCCTGAAGATGCAATTGACGCTGATACATTTGCCCATTCTGCGTCGCGACAAATTTAAGCTGTGCCAAAACCTGACGCTCTCGCTCAGTCAAACGAGTATTGGGCTTATTGTACGAAATTTGAATATCACCGGAAATACTTTGGATTTCTTCACTGTCTTGCGCCACGGACATCTCAATGAACTCTTGCCCCTGATTCAC
>CAYZVI010000242.1:0-2136 GCA_964481695.1 uncultured Hydromonas sp.
ACATGATTCAGGCGAATATGGACGAGCAGTTGAAACACTGCCACGAAGCGCCGTTCTACACGCTCGGGCCCTTGGTGATTGACTCCTCTCCGGGCTACGATCACATCTCATCAGCCATCGGCGCGGCGATGATCGGTTGGATGGGAACGGCGATGCTGTGCTACGTCACGCCGAAGGAGCACTTGGGACTGCCGAATCGCGACGATGTGAAACAGGGGTTGATCGCCTACAAAATCGCGGCACACGCCGCCGATGTCGCCAAAGGCAATTTACCCGCGCGCATCCGCGATGAAGTGATGTCTAAAGCGCGTTTTGAATTCCGTTGGTACGATCAATTTAATTTGAGTTTGGACCCCGATACCGCGCGAGCGTACCACGACGAAACTTTACCGGCAGAAGGCGCGAAGACCGCGCATTTTTGCTCGATGTGTGGCCCTAAATTCTGCTCGATGAAGATTACCCAAGAGGTACAAGAATACAGTCAGGAGCAACAACGCGGTATGGCACAAAAAAGTGCGGAGTTCAAAACCACCGGCGGTGAAATTTACATTCCGATCAATGAGATCAAAGCATAGGACAACCTCATGTCACAGATCAAAATCATTGGTGCAGGTGTAGTCGGATTAAGCTGTGCGCTGGAATTATTGAATCAAGGCCATCGCGTCATCCTCGTGGATCGCGCATCGGGTTTGGGTGCTCATGCCTGCTCGCATTACGCGGGCGGCATGCTCGCGCCGTGGTGCGAGGGTGAGAGCGCCGAGCCGATTGTGGTGCAGTTGGGTGCACAAGCCATCGACTGGTGGGCGCAATATGTTGATTGCATTCACTATGAAGGCACACTGGTGGTGTCCTCTACGCGTGATCGTTCGGAATTAAACCGCTTTGCGCAGCGCACACAGGCCTATTCATGGATGGACGAGGCGCACATCGCCGAGTTGGAACCCGACTTGGACGGGCGATTCAGCGCGGGTTTGTACTACGACAAGGAAGCGCACGTTGATCCGCGTGTGGCTTTACAGCAATTGCTCGCGCAGGTGATGCAGCGCAGCGCAGAGGTTCGCTGGAACTGCGAAGAGGATGTGAACGCCGACACTGAGGCGGATTTCGTGCTCGACTGTCGCGGTTTTACTGCGGATAATGATATTCCCGAGTTGCGCGGTGTGCGCGGTGAAATGCTGTTGATCCAAACACATGAGGTGCAGTTCAAGCGCCCCGTGCGTCTGGTACACCCACGCATCCCCCTGTACGTCGTACCGCGCGAGAACGGTATTTTCATGATCGGCGCGACCATGATCGAAAGCAGCAAACGCGGTGGCGCGACCGTACGCTCGGTGGTGGAGTTGCTCAATGGCGCGTATGCGCTGCATCCGGCATTCGCTGAAGCGCAAATCCTCGAAATCGGCGCGGATGTGCGCCCCGCTTTTGCGAACAATCTGCCGAAAATCATCCGCGCGGGCAAACTGCTGCGCGTCAATGGCATGTACCGCCACGGATTTTTATTGGCTCCCGCCATGGCGCAGCTGGTTGCACGCGCCATAGCTGATCCCAACGCCCCAACCGAGTTAGCCCTATGAATTTAATTATTAACGGACAAGCAGCGCACAGCGGCGCAACGACATTAGACGAATTGCTACGCGAACTGGATTTGGATGAGGCCGTGGTTGCCACCGCGCTCAATGGCCAATTCGTACCGAAAACCCTGCGCCAGCAAACCATGCTCCACGCAGGCGATCAGATCGAAATCATCGCGCCGATGCAGGGAGGCTGAGATGTCAGTGAATACCACAACCTTAACCGCCGATCCGCAGCCGCTCACGCTGTATGGGCAAAAAATCGGCAATCGCCTGCTGCTCGGCACGGCGCAGTATCCTTCCTTGCAGATTTTGCAGGAGGCCATAAGCGCGTCGCACACCGAGATCGTGACCGTTTCCCTGCGTCGTGAGTCGGCGCAGGAGCGCGCGGGGCAGAAATTTTGGCAGGCCTTGCAATCGCTATCAATTCGGGTTTTGCCCAATACCGCTGGTTGCCACACGGTCAAAGAAGCCGTGACCACCGCGCACATGGCGCGTGAAGTGTTTGGTACGAACTGGATCAAGCTGGAAATCATCGGCGAGCAGGACACCTTGCAGCCCGATG
>CAYZVI010000243.1:0-2134 GCA_964481695.1 uncultured Hydromonas sp.
CATCCAAACGGTTTAAAATCTCATGAATCCCCTCGGCATGATCGCGCATCGGCTCGCCCGTGCGCAGCGTCATGCCCACGTAATGCGCATCTGCCCATTGGCGCGCTTCGTCCAAGGTATGAAATTGAGGGGTATCTACGGTAGTGCTGCTTTGCGCCATCATGCTGATTTAATTATCCAAAAATGCTCAGCCCATATCGTATCATAAGCCCCGTTTACAAACAGCACGACATAGGCGTAGATGTGCCTAACGATGAACCAAAAATGCTCAAACGATACTTTGAATTCCCGACAAATGCTGAACACACGACTTTTTGAGTAACTCCAAAAAGACCAGCATGTACGGCTGAGTACTGAGTGTGAACGTATACAAATTACTCATCAGCCCATCGAAAATCTGTCGAGTCTGAATGTATCTGCTAACGCAAAACTATGAAAAACGGTCGCTAAAAAACTGACCTTTCTTATTCACCTCTCACACATCCGATCACTGCCGCATCTGCACCAATCGGTAGACTATCAACAGCAATACCACTGCATTACTCAGCGCATACATAGGCCAAAGCACATCAATATCACTCCCCGCCAACAGCCCATGCACCGTCACCAGCGCATACAGGACAAAAGTCGCAAAATGCAGCCAGCGCCAGGTTTGAAAGCCGATTCGTTGACGTACATAGTAGCTGACCAGCACCACACACATCAGATAAAAGCCCATCTGTCCCAAACCGACCCAAACCGAGCGCTCACCACCGAAAGCAAACGGTATCAATAGGTTAAACCATCCCGTCTGAACATACGTATCACCCAGCAAAATCATGGCATGAAACGTCACAAAGCCCCACGCAACCCAGCTCACAAACTCATGCACCGCCAGCAGCGCTGGCGCCCAAGCGGATAACATCGAGCGACGGCTCAAGCGCGTGGACATCAGCAAACCGAGCACCACCGAAGCCCACAGCAGCATATAGCCAGTCACCCCCGAGACACGGGACAAAAACCAAAAACCCTTGACCTCCTGACCGACCAAACTCTGCGCCAGCAGCGTCGCAAACTGCGGTACCACCCACCATGCCGCTAATACCCCGACACCAATAGACAAAATCAAGGCCAGCCAGCCACCCCACGAAAAAGACCATTCCGATAACGGCGCTTTATTCGAGTGGTTTAAATGCACACTTTGCGTTCCCACAAATACTTCCTTTCCAACTTTACTCTATCGAAATACTGAGCGGCGCAAGCAAACATCGCTCAAATGTTTGATTCATCACGACCTCGCCATTTTCCAAAACCAGACATGCACCAATCATCCCTAACGCATCGGTATTCTTCATCTGCACCAGAGCTTGCTCACTACCCAAGATCAACAATCGCTTTGCCCACATTTCAGCCTGCCAAGCACTCGATGCCCACACCGACACGCTTACGACATCCGTTTGTGCTGCCTGCGCGGTGCGCGGGTCTATGATGTGGTGCTGAACCTTACCGTTACGCAACCAGCGACGGTAATCACGCCCAGAGGTGGCGACACCGCCATGACGCACAGCAATCAAGGCCAAATCATCATCCGGCTGCGATTCATCAAACGGTTTTGCAATCGCCACCGGCCATGCATGACCATCCGCCATCGGCCCGCTGACCGCAATATCACCGCCCGCATCCATCAAGGCTGGAGCAAATTTTCCCAAACGCCGCACCACTTCATCAGCACACCAACCTTTGACAAAACCGCCCAAATCCAAACGACTGTCCTGCGGAATTTGAATGCGCATCGCTTGCACATCACAGATCACCGCACGCCAATCTGCAATCGTTCCATTTCCTACTGCCGCACCAGTATGAGAACCACACCCATTCAGCTGAGCGCGCAGCTCAGCAAAATCACGGTCGTAGCCCGTATCCACCACCGCCTGCCCCACGAGCGGCGTGAGTAAACCGCCGGTTTGCTCGGCCACTGCCAAAGCCTGCTGCACTACCGTTAAAAACTCGGCGCTCACCGTAACAAGTTCACCCGAGTGCGTATTCACACGCGATAGTTCGCTATCGGTACGAAAGCGGCTGAATATTCGCTCCCAATGTGCAAACCAGAGCGGCACTTGCGCCAGCAGCGCTTCGGACTGAGCATTGAATGGCG
>CAYZVI010000244.1:0-2125 GCA_964481695.1 uncultured Hydromonas sp.
CTTGTCCCATGGCGATGGCGACGTCGGCTTGCTGCAGCACCGGCGCGTCGTTCAGGCCGTCGCCGGTCATGGCGATGCGGTAGCCTTGTTTTTGACGTTCGGTGACCCAATTGAGTTTGTCTTGCGGTTGGGCGTTGGCCACGATGTTTTGTGAATGCAGTCCGACGTGTTGGGCGAAGCCTTGCACCACATCGGTCTTATCTCCGCTAATCAGTGCGATATCGGCGGTTTTTTGCAGCTCACGGATCAGCTCGGGTGCGCCTGCGCGGGTGCGGTCGGACAGGGCAAACCAGGCCAATGCCTGCCATTGGCCATCGGCGTCTTGTTCGCTCAGTACGGCAACGCTGTTGCCTTGTTCAATGGCGGGTGTTTCAGCTCCGTTGGGTTCTCGGTTGAGTGCAAATGGTGGCTTGCCGATGCGGTAGTGGTGTTGGCCGAGTGTGTCATTAAGTGAGCCTTGCACACCTTGACCGACGATCAGTTCCATTGCGGTGACGTCGTTCATGCGTTCGGCGGCGTTGTGGTCTTGCAGTGCTTTGCGCAGCGCGAGCGCGATCGGGTGACGTGAAGCTGCCTCCAATGTGGCGGCAATTTGCAGCACCTGCGTGTCATCCAACTGCTGCGCGCGCGCGGCGTCGGTAAGGTGGATTTGGTTGAGCGTTTGTACGTCTTCGGTCAGCGTGCCGGTTTTGTCAAAGACGTATTGATTGACCTTGGCGAGTTTTTCGATGGCTTCGGGCTGAATCACGAGCACATGACGCTCGGCTAAGGCACTTTGTGCGGCGGTCATGACGGTTGGTACGGCCAAGGCCAGCGCGCACGGGCAGGTGATGATGAGTACGGAGACGACGACCTCAACCGCGCGATCAGGATTGTGCATACCCCAGTATACTGCGGTCAGCGCACTGACGATGAGCAGGCCGTAGAGGAATACGCGCGCGGCTTTTTCGGCAAAAAGCGCCAAGGCAGGTTTGTGCAGTGCGGCTTTGTGTGCGAGGCGTTCAATCGCGGCCAGTTCGCTGGTTTCGCCCGACTGGGTGATGCGGGCGTAGATGCCTTGCTCGATATTCATGGAGCCAGCCAAGAGCGTGTCGCCAACGCGTTTGGTGATCGGTACACTTTCACCGGTGAGCAGAGCCTGTGAGCAGGCGGTTTGGCCTTCGATCAATTCGGCATCGTGCGGGATGATCTCGCCGGAGGCGATGAAAATCACGTCGCCGGGTTTGAGCTCATCGGCTGGAATGAGATCGGTGTTTTTCTGTGCGGGGTAGTCCTGCACGCGTTCGGCGAATAGGCGCTGATGTTGCAATACATTGTTCAAATACAAGCCTGCCTTGGACAGAGCGCGATTTTGGATATAGCGCACCGTGAGCAGCAGTCCGACGAACATGGTGACGGAGTCGAAATATAAATGTCCTTGACCACGGATGACCGCAATGGTGCTGCTGATGAACGCGACCCAGATGGCAATGGTCACTGGTGTATCCATACCGATTTTGCGCAGGCGCCACTCGGCCAGCGCACCACGGAATATCGGGATCGCGCAGTAGAACATCGCGGGTAGCGTCAGTAGTAAATTCGACCAACGCATCAGTACATCGGTACTCATATCCATGTCCGTGTGCTCGAAATAGTACGGATACATGAACATCATGCTTTGCATCATCAGAAACAGTGCAACCAGCATGCGGAACAGCTCTTTGCGCTGATTTTTTTTCTCTGCCTCGCTCATCGCATTGGCCGATTCGGCGTAGGCATGGTAGCCGAGCTTTTCGATACGGGCGATGACAGATTCAATATTGGTTTTGCTGGGGTCGATTTGTAAAAACGCTCGGCGCAGCGTGTAGTTTGCCGTAGGGTTAACCACACCATCGGCGTTTTTTAGATCGCGTTCAATTAAATCAGTGCAGGCCACGCAGGCGATGCCGCCCAGACGCAACTGAACGTCGGTGAGTTTAGCCAAAGAGGCATTTTTCTGCGGCTTTAACTGCGTCTCTGATGTGAGGGTAGATGATGACATGGTGAATCCAAAGACAAAAGGCTCACTCATAAAGCCTAATTGGGTTGAGAATGCCTCTATTTTAAGGGAAAAGAGGATGGGAGGCGGCGGTGATTGCAGCCGCCT
>CAYZVI010000245.1:0-2123 GCA_964481695.1 uncultured Hydromonas sp.
GTCACGTGTGGAATCATGACCCAGTTGCGCGACAGGTTTTGTCCCGAAATTTTCTTGATGCGTGACAACGGTTGTACGTCGATTTCACCGAACTTGGTAAAGTCGATTTGTGGCCACGGCAGCAGATCCAAACCATCACCCAATGATGCACCCGCAGAGGCTGCGTTTGGATGTGGACACGCCATTTGACCGTTCATCACGGCTTTGATGTACGCACGAACGTCGTCGTGGGTGATGCGACCTTTGTCGCCGCTGCCTTTGACGTTGTCCAGATTGACGCTCAACTCACGTGCGAATTGACGCACCGATGGTGAGGCGTAGGTGGTTTTCGACAGCGCTTCGGCTGGATATGCCGGTGCTGCGGGGGTTGCTGCGGCTGGTTTTGCTTCAGCCGACGGCTCTTGAACCACAGGTGCGGCAGGTACGGGCGCAGCAGTTTCGGCAGCAGGTGTAGGTGCTGGTGCAGGGGCTGGTGCAGGGGCGCTTTCTGTTTTGGGCGCAGGTGCTGCATCGGTTGTTGCGGCTTCGATCAGTACGACTACGGAGCCTTCGGAAATTTTATCGCCCACAGCGACTTTGACTTCCTTGACCACGCCTGCGTGCGATGAGGGTACGTCCAGTGTCGCTTTGTCGGACTCGAGTGTGACCAGCGTATCTTCGACGGCGATGGTGTCACCGACTTTGACGTATACCTCGATCACAGGGATGTTTTTATAGTCGCCAATATCGGGGACTTTGACTTCGATGAGATTGCTCATGTTTTTTCCTCTCTATGACGCTCGATTAAACAGTCCAAGGCGCGGGTTTATTCACGTCCAATTTGTATTTCGCAATCGCTTTGGCGACTTCTTCGTAGCCGATCACGCCGTCATCGGCCAATGCTTTGAGCGCCGCAACGGTAACCCAGTAACGATTGACTTCAAAGAAATGACGCAGCTGCTCACGGGTATCAGAGCGGCCAAAACCGTCGGTACCGAGCACGGTGTAGCGTGATGGGATGTACGCGCGGATTTGCTCGGCCACGGCACGCATGTAGTCGGTCGCGGCGATAACGGGCGCGTCGGAGTCTTGCAACAAGGTTTCGACGTGCGAGAGTTTGC
Source organism: uncultured Hydromonas sp. (assembly GCA_964481695.1). Classification (GTDB taxonomy): domain Bacteria; phylum Pseudomonadota; class Gammaproteobacteria; order Burkholderiales; family Burkholderiaceae; genus CTSOIL-112. The sequence continues at coordinate 1,101 of CAYZVI010000245.1, forward strand.
GCGGTGACAATGGGTTGAGCATGTTGTCGCGTTCAACCGCTTGGCCTTCGCGTGCCAATTCGGTGAAGCTCGGTGCGGAGTACAGATCCGCATCTACGCCCCAGTCGTCTTTGAGCAATTGTGCGGCGGCAATGACTTCATTGAAAATCGTGCCCGCGCCGATCAGACGAACTTTCTTCGCAGCGTTTTTCTCACCGGCTTGGAACAAATACATCCCTTTGATGATGTCTTTTTCCGCGCCCGCTGGCATCGCCGGATGCGCGTAGTTTTCGTTCATCACGGTGATGTAGTAGTACACGTCTTCTTGTTCGCGGTACATACGGCGCAAGCCATCTTGCATGATCACGGCCAATTCATACGAGAAGGTCGGATCGTAGGACACGCAGTTCGGTACCGTGGATGAGAGCAGCAGGCTGTGGCCGTCTTCGTGTTGCAAACCTTCGCCGTTCAATGTGGTACGGCCGGCCGTGCCGCCGAGGATGAAGCCGCGTGCGCGCATGTCGCCTGCCGCCCAGCACAGATCGCCGATGCGTTGGAATCCAAACATCGAGTACAGGATGTAGAATGGAATCATCGGCAGATTGTGCGTCGAGTAGGAGGTCGCTGCGGCAATCCAGTCACACATGGCGCCGGCTTCGTTAATACCTTCTTGCAGTACCTGACCGTTTTTCGATTCTTTGTAGAACATCAGTTGTTCGTGGTCTTGCGGCAGGTATTTTTGACCTTCTTGATTCCAAATCCCCAGTTGGCGGAACAGACCCTCCATACCAAAGGTGCGCGATTCGTCCGGTACGATAGGGACGATGCGATCCTTGAGGTTTTTGTCTTTGAGCAAGTGACCGAGGATGCGTACGAACGCCATGGTGGTGGAGATTTCACGACCTTCTTCGGTGGCTTTGAGGAAGCTATCAAACGCGCCCAATTCTGGCACGACTAATGGCTCTTCGGCTTTGCGACGGCGTTGTGGCAGGTAGCCGCCTAAATCCATGCGACGTTTGCGCATGTATTCCAGCTCAGGTGAGC
>CAYZVI010000246.1:0-2113 GCA_964481695.1 uncultured Hydromonas sp.
ACGGTTTTGCGGTAGGCTTTGTCTTTGTCACCGACGTTGAACGACAGCGTACCACCAACCACCACCGGCAATTCAAATTGTGAAATTTGATAGCCTTTGGGCAGGTCGGGGTAAAAGTAATTTTTGCGTGCGAATACGCTCATCGGAGCAACTTCGGCACCGATGGCCAAGCCAAAGGTGATGGCTTTTTCGACCGCAGCTTTGTTCAGCACGGGCAGTACGCCCGGTAGCGCGAGATCTACCGCACAAGATTGGGTGTTTGGCTCGGCACCGTAAGCAGTCGGCGCGCCAGAGAAAATTTTCGAGACGGTGGATAATTGTGCGTGGGTTTCTAACCCGATGACGACTTCCCAACTCATGATAAATCCTTGTTTGAATACGTGTTTAGCGTGACGTTTTTTGCGCACAACTTCCGGTGCGCTCGTTCAGCAAAATCGGCAATATGTGGTTGTTCGGTTTGCAGACTTTTTGGCAATTGAGTACCGATACGCTGATGTATTGGCCGTTGTTCCACATATAAATATGACATTTGCGATCAATTTTCGATTGCAGATCCACTTGCGGTCGAGTTTTGACTTGATTGAAATTCGCTAAATTGAATTGGCAACGACCTTGGCGCGGATTAGCCGTCCATTCCATTTTCTCGACTACATTGTTATTGACCTTTAGCTTGATGTTGTCATAGTAATTGTCTTCTTCGCGCTGCTCACATGCGCCGTTAAAAGAAACGTCCAATGAGCGTGGTGAAGTGATAGACGGTGCAACCGTGCTACATGCATTGAGCATTGCGACACTGACCAGTGCCGCACCGGTCAGTAAAATGCGTGATGTAAATTTCATAGCGCCACCTCTGGTTTGCGTTGATGCCAGTCGGTTGTGGTTTGGAATGCGTGTGCGATTTGCAGCAGACGCGCTTCGTCGAAATAGTTGCCAATTATTTGCAGGCCGATCGGACGCTGATCGCCTGAGAAACCGCATGGAATGCTCATGCCCGGCAAACCTGCTAAGTTGAGCGAAAGCGTGTAAATATCGGCCAAATACATTTGTACCGGATCATCGGCTTTCTCACCCAAACGCCATGCGGGTGTCGGCGCAACCGGCCCCATGATGACGTCACACAGCGCCAAGGCGTTTTGATAATCCTGCGCGATCATGCGGCGCAGACGTTGCGCTTGCAGATAGTAGGCGTCGTAATAGCCGTGGGAAAGCACATAGGTGCCGACCATGATGCGGCGTTTGACCTCCCAGCCAAAACCTTCCGAGCGCGATTTGCGATACATATCTTCGAGGTCGGTGTAATTTTCAGCGCGATAGCCGTAGCGCACGCCGTCAAAGCGCGACAGATTGCTCGATGCTTCCGCCGGTGCGATCACGTAGTAAGTCGGGATAGAGTGCTCAGTATGTGGTAAATGCACGTCTACCACTGTTGCGCCGAGTGACTGGAAATGCGCAATTGCGGCAAGGGTGGCGGTTTTCACGTCCGCATCCAAACCTTCACCGTAAAATTCGCTCGGCACGCCAATGCGCAGACCTTTGAGCGGTTGCGATTCGCTGGCCTCGGCGGAGAATGTTTGACCGAGCAAGCGGGTGAAATCCTCGTTATCGCGTTGCAAACTGGTGGAGTCGTGTTCGTCAAAGCCGTGCATGGCGTTGAGCATCAAGGCGCAGTCCTCTGCGCGGCGCGCCATCGGGCCGGCCTGATCGAGCGATGACGCATAGGCAATCATGCCGTAGCGCGATACGCGGCCATAGGTTGGCTTGATGCCGGTGATACCGCAAAATGACGCGGGTTGGCGAATTGAGCCGCCGGTGTCGGTGCCGGTTGCGGCGGCGGTCAAGCCCGCAGCCACGGCGGCAGCCGAGCCGCCGGATGAGCCGCCCGGTACGAGTTCAGGATGCCACGGGTTTTTCACCGCGCCGTAGTAGGAGTTTTCATTGGACGAGCCCATGGCGAATTCGTCCATATTCAGTTTGCCAAGAGTGACTGCGCCGGCGTCTTTCAGGCGTGCAACCACGGTCGCGTCAAACGGGCTCATGTACTGCGCAAGGATTTTCGAGCCGGCGGTGGTGGCAAAATCGCGGGTGACAAACACGTCTTTGTGTGCGATCGGCA
>CAYZVI010000247.1:0-2102 GCA_964481695.1 uncultured Hydromonas sp.
TTTCCCGATAGTATTTCAACTCATCAATCGACTCGTACACATCCGCCAGCGCGGTGTGGCGCGTTTGTTTTTTGTAGCCATCGTACACGCGCGGATACCAGCGGCGCGCGAGTTCTTTAAGTGTGGAGACATCGAGATTGCGGTAGTGAAAGTATTTTTCCAGCGTTGGCATGTAGTTGGCCATAAACCGGCGGTCTTGGCCAATCGAGTTGCCGCACATCGGTGATTTGCTCGGGCCGATATAGCGTTTGATGAAGTCCAATGCGGCTTGTTCAACTTGCGCTTCAGTCAGCGTGGAGGCGCGCACTTTTTCGATCAGTCCTGAGTTGCCGTGGGTTTTCTGATTCCACGCATCCATGCTGTTGAGCACTTCGTCGGACTGATGCACGACCCAGACGGGTGCTTCGGCGATGGTGTTGAGGTGTTTGTCGGTGATGACAATGGCCAGCTCGATGATGCGATCGGACAGTGGATTGAGTCCCGTCATTTCCATATCGAGCCAGACCAACCTATCGTCGTCACGTGCGATGGCTGCGTCGGTTTGTGTGGTTTTTGTCTCTGTTGCTTGTGCTGTGGTGTTGTTCTCTGTCATAATGCTTTGGTCTTTCATAATCCGAAAAATTGAGGTTTTGCGCGTGTCTGTTTTTACCCGTTTATTGCAACCCGAGTTATTGATGATGGCGGCCTTTGTGGCCGCGTTAGCCGTGTATTTTACGCTGAAATTGTGGCTGAATATGCGGCAAATTCAGTACATCATGGCGCATCAGCATGAAATCCCTGCGCCGTTTGACCGCCGCATTGGTTTGGAGGCGCATCAAAAATCCGCCCGATATGCGTTCGTGAAGCTGCGTTTGGCGCGACTGGGTTTGTTTATCAGCACCTCGGTGCTGCTGATCTGGACGCTGGGTGGCGGGATTGCGAGCCTGAGTGCGGTGGTGCAGCATTTGAGTGTGCATCCGCTGCATTTCGGCGTGATTTTGCTGCTGCTGTTTAGCCTGATTAATTCACTGTTCGATCTGCCTCTGGCGTATGTGAATCAGTTTCATGTGGAGGAGGCTTTTGGCTTTAATCGCATGACGCGCGGTATGTGGTTGATGGATTTATTTAAAAATACGGCTCTGTCGCTGGTGCTGGGGGTGCCACTGTTGTACGGCATCCTGAGTTTCATGCGCCTTTTTCCCGATACTTGGTGGTTCTGGGCGTGGGCGCTGTTTTTAGGGTTTAACGTTTTGATGCTCTGGCTGTATCCGACGCTAATCGCCCCACTGTTCAATAAATTCACGCCGTTGCCCGAGGGCGAACTAAAAACGCGGCTGGAGGCGCTGTTGGCACGATGCGGCTTTTCGTCTAAAGGGATGTTTGTGATGGATGGCTCGCGCCGTTCGGGGCATGGCAATGCGTATTTCACCGGCTTTGGGCGCAACAAGCGCATCGTGTTTTTTGACACATTGCTGGCGCAGTTGACCGAGCCGCAAATCGAAGCGGTGCTGGCGCATGAACTCGGCCATTTTCACCACAAGCATATTTTGAAACGCATGGCGTGGATGTTGCCGCTGAGTTTAGCGAGCTTCGCCCTGCTCGGCTGGCTGGTAAAAAAAATGTGGTTCTACGCGGGTTTGGGGGTATCCGATGAGTTCGCCTTGCTGGACTCACTGGCGCAGCAACCAACGCATTTGTTTGCGGTGGGTTTGTTGCTGTTCAGCTTAGTGCTGCCGGTGTTTTTGTTTATTTTTACGCCGATTTTTTCACTGCAATCACGCAAAGATGAATTTGAAGCCGACGCGTTTGCGGTTAAACACAGCAACGGTCAGGATTTGATCGACGCGTTGGTAGCGATGTATCACGACAACGCAAGTTTCGTCGGCACCGACCCATGGTACTCGCGCTTTTATGACAGCCATCCGCCAGCGGTGGTTCGCGTGGCGCATTTGCGAGCTGAAATCAGTAAACAAGGCGCACGCCATGAGTAAATCCACCGCTCTCGTTCGCATCGTTGCCAACTACGGCCATCAGTACCTCGGCTTGCTGGACAACGCACGCACGGATGACGCGCAACCGCAATGGGTGCAACTGGTCGCACGTGGTAAAAAGCAAGGCTACGC
>CAYZVI010000248.1:0-2072 GCA_964481695.1 uncultured Hydromonas sp.
ATGCTGGCGCGCACGCTCGGGCGAGACTTTTACGACTCGGATGAAGAAATCGTTCATCGCACCGGCGCAAGTATTCCGACCATCTTTGAACTTGAAGGTGAAACGGGCTTTCGTGAACGTGAGCAACGTATGATTGCCGAGCTATGCGCCAAACAACCGGTTGTACTGGGTACAGGTGGCGGTGCCGTACTGCGTGAGGCCAATCAACAGGCTTTAAAAAATAGTGGTTGGATTGTCTACCTTTCCACCACGCCTGAGCGGTTATACAACCGTACGCGTTACGATCGCAATCGACCGTTATTGCAAACAGAAGATCCGTTGGCAACCTTGACCGAACTGTATCAAAAGCGCCATCCGATTTACGAATCGCTGGCCGACATCGTTATTAGAACCGGTGCGGGACATGTCACGCGCGTGGTGGCGGATATCATTGAGCAGCTAACGCGTAAATTGAGTGAGCAGCAGAACCAAGACGCACTTGCACCCGCAGAGGCGACAGGCGAATTGAATACCAATATTTAAACGTTGACCCAATAGTAATTATGACCACACTGACCGTAGAATTGGGCGAGCGCGCCTATCCAATTATCATTGAACCACACGCTTTGCAACACACCGCTGCTTTGCAACAGGCGATCAAAGGCAAAACCGTATTGATTGTCAGTAACACCACCGTCGCGCCGCTGTATGCCGAGCAAATGACACAAACCGTGCGCAACTTGGGCAAAACCGTGTACGTACACGAGTTGCCCGACGGAGAGGCGTACAAAAACCTCGAAACCCTGAACACCATTTTTGACGCACTGCTCACGCATCAATGCGATCGCAAAACCACGATTATTGCACTGGGTGGTGGCGTGGTCGGTGATATGGCTGGATTCGCAGCGGCCAGCTATATGCGCGGCGTACCGTTTATCCAAGCGCCGACGACGCTGCTTTCACAGGTGGATTCATCGGTCGGTGGTAAAACCGGCATCAATCACCCGCTGGGTAAAAATATGATTGGTGCGTTTTATCAGCCGCAACTGGTATTGGCCGACATCAACTCACTCAATACACTACCCGAGCGCGAACTCTCTGCTGGCTTGGCTGAGATCATCAAACACGGCGCGATTTACGATGCCGAGTATTTTGCATGGCTTGAGCAAAACATGGCCGCGCTGCGCGCACGCGATGCGGCCGCGCTCACCCATGCGATTGTGCGCTCGTGTGAAATCAAAGCCGAAGTCGTCGCGCAGGATGAACGTGAATCAGGTCTACGTGCCATCCTCAATTTTGGTCACACCTTCGGTCACGCAATTGAAGCAGGTATGGGCTATGGCAACTGGCTGCATGGCGAAGCAGTTGGCGCAGGCATGGTGTTGGCAGCGGATTTATCGCATCGTTTGGGGCAACTGAATGCAGTAGAAGTCGAACGGATTCGTGCGCTGACAGAAGCCGCCGGCTTGCCAACCGTGCCGCCGAAGCTGGGCCTAGATGAGATGATTCAGATGATGCGTTTGGATAAAAAAAGCACAGCGGGCAATATCCAGTTTGTGCTGCTCAATGGTATTGGCAAAGCACAGGTGCAGAGCGCCGATGACGACTTAGTGCGCGCCACTTTGGCAATTTGCACGAAGGATTAAACGATTTCTGGCATACATTGAGCCGTGGTTTGAAAGCCTGTTTCGAGAGAGAAACAGGCTTTTTTATTGCACCCGTTTTAGATTTTTGGCACTTTAAAAACCCTAAAAAATAAAGGCCATTGTGTTTTGGACTGATTTCGTTGTTTCACTACAACATTCTGGAAACCCTGAATATACGCGGTTTCTACGATTTTGATTAAACGCTGCTATGCGCCAACTCACAACAAAAACCCTAAAAAAAATTTGGAATGAGAATTATTTTTATCGTATCAAAATATCTGAGTGAATCAATCTAAAGACAGGGTGGATTTTTGGTTTACCCATAAAAACCATACTCTTAAAATGGATCCCAATTTTTATTCACAATCCATTTAACTTAATAAAGGGATCCATTATGACAGCAGTCAAATCATCTTCTCATTCGCATTTCACCCCTTGGCTCAGTCC
>CAYZVI010000249.1:0-2066 GCA_964481695.1 uncultured Hydromonas sp.
TCATCATTATCCATTCGAGCCAAATACTCACCTTGTGCTATTGACCAAGCATGGCGAACTGCAGCCGGTTCACCTTGATTCTGAACAAAGTGATGTACTTTAATGCGATCATCCTTCTCTGTATATGCATTGAGAATTTCACCGGATCGATCTTTAGAGCCATCATTAACAGCTAAAACCTCAAAATTCGGCATGGTTTGCGCCAGCAAAGAGTCCAAGCACTCAGCCAAATACGGTTCAGCATTGTATACCGGCAATATTACCGAAACTTTGACCATAGGATTTATTCCCTGTTTAACTTAACCCACCCAACGACGCGCATTTTGGAACAGTTGCACCCACGGTGACGCATTGAGTTGACTCCAATCACTCGGCTTCCATGAGAACAATTCATTACGGAACACACGCTCAGGATGCGGCATCATAATCAGCACACGGCCATCGGTGGTGGTAAAGCCATTCAGGCCCAGCGGTGCCCCGTTGGGGTTTTGCGGATAGACTTCGGTCGCTTGATGCGCTGAGTCCACATAGCGCAAAGCTACTTTGCTATGCTCTTGCACCGCAGCCAGATCGGTCGCATCGCCATAGCTCGCACGCCCTTCACCATGTGAAATCACCACCGGCAGCACGCTACCGCTCATGCCTTGCAACAAAATCGACGGCGATTCGGTGATTTCCACCTGCACCAGACGCGCTTCGTACTGCTCCGAAGTGTTGCGCACAAATTTTGGCCAATGTTCCGCACCCGGAATGATGCCTTTAAGATTACTCATCATCTGACAGCCGTTGCACACGCCCAAGCTGAAGGTATCGGGACGCGCGAAATACTCGGCGAACTGATCGCGCAGATTGTCGTGGTATAAAATGGTTTTCGCCCAGCCTTCGCCTGCGCCCAGCACGTCGCCGTAGGAGAAGCCGCCGCATGCTGCCAGACCTTTGAAGTCCTGCAAATGCACACGTCCGGCGAGCAAATCGCTCATGTGTACGTCCACCGCGTCAAAACCGGCCGCCGTGAACGCTGCCGCCATCTCAACGTGGCCGTTCACGCCCTGCTCACGCAGAATCGCAACTTTCGGCTTCGCGCCAAGGCTCAAATACGGCGCAGAAGCGGCTGCATCCGGCGTAAAAGTCAATTTCGGCGTCAAGGCTTCTGGCGCACGCCCGTATTCTTGCTCCACACAAGCCGGATTGTCACGCAACTTGGCGATGTGGAACGAAGTTTCCTGCCACGCCGCGTGCATCACGCCGAGCGGTAATTGCAGTTTGGCTTCGCCATCTTGCCACACCGAGAACTCGGCTTTCTCCTGCGCCACATCCATCACCTGACCAACGATGTGGCTGTGCGCACCCAAACCATGCGCACGCAGAACGTCCATCACCGCGCTGGTGTCGTCCTTGCGAATTTGCAGCACCATGCCCAACTCTTCGTTGAACAAGGCTTTCATCAATGATTCATTGCGCTGCACGGCAATTTGCACGCCATTGATTTTGTAGTCGCCGGCATCGGCGGAGTTCGGGTCGACGGTCAATAAATCCACGTTTAACGCCACTGAGGTTTGCGCAGTAAACGCCATTTCCGCTGCCGCTGCGAACAATCCACCGTCCGATTTATCGTGATAGGCCAATACATAGCCCTGCGCGCGCAGGGCTTGCAGCGCATCAAAGGCATTTTTCAACATGGCTGGATCATCCAAATCCGGAACATCATCGAGCGCTCCAACCTGCCCGCTCACTTGCGCGAGGATGGACTGCGCCATACGCTGTTTGCCCGCTGCAATGTCGATCAGCAACAAGCGCGTGGTTTCCTCCGAACGTTGCAACTGCGGCGTGAGGGTCGCATTCACATCGGTCACTGGCGCAAAAGCGGTGACGATGAGCGAAACGGGCGATTTTACATTTTTTGCCGAACCGTTGTCCATCCACGCGGTTTTCATTGACAAGGAATCTTTACCCACGGGAATTGAAATTCCCAGCGCTGGGCACAATTCCATACCCACCGCTTGGACAGTATCGTACAGCTTCGCATCTTCGCCCGCCACGCCACATGCGGCCATCCAGTTCGCCGA
>CAYZVI010000250.1:0-2039 GCA_964481695.1 uncultured Hydromonas sp.
AATTTTTTGGTCAAAGACGTGCGCCAGTTGGCGATGACGGTGAAAAAGGCGTTTCATATCGCCAAAACCGGTCGTCCAGGTCCCGTCGTGATCGATATTCCCAAAGATATTTCGAACAATAAATGTAAATTCGACGGCTATCCTGAGTCGGTGCACATGCGTTCGTACAATCCAGTAGTCAAAGGCCATTCGGGACAAATTCGCAAGGCCTTGAATCTGTTGGTCAATGCCGAGCGTCCGGTGATTTATACCGGTGGTGGTGTGATTTTGGCCAACGCTGCGCCCGAGTTGAACGAATTGGTTGATACCGTGGGTATGCCGTGCGTGAATACGCTGATGGGCTTGGGCGGTTATCGCTCCTCTTCACCGAACTACATCGGTATGCCGGGGATGCATGGCTGCTACGAAGCGAATATGGCGATGCAGCACGCCGACGTGATTTTGGCCGTGGGCGCGCGCTTTGATGATCGTGTGGTCGGTAATGTGAAGCATTTCGGTCAAGTGGCGCGCAAAATTATTCATGTTGATGTGGATCCATCATCCATTTCCAAGCGTGTGCGTGCGGATGTGCCGATCGTGGGCGACGTGAAAGACGTTTTGACCGACATGCTGGTGCAATTGCGCGAAATGAATTATCAAGCGAACCCAGCGAAAATTGAAAAATGGTGGGCGCAGATCAATGATTGGCGTGCGATTGACAGCCTGAGCTATGACCGCTCCAGCACGTTGGTTAAACCGCAAAAAGTGATTGAAACTTTACATCGTTTGACCCATGGTGATGCATTTATTACTTCTGACGTAGGGCAACATCAGATGTTCGCTGCGCAATACTACCCATTTGACAAACCACGCCGTTGGATCAATTCCGGTGGTTTGGGTACGATGGGCGTGGGTATTCCGTATGCAATGGGTGTGAAAAAACTGCATCCGGATGCAGACGTATGCTGTATCACGGGTGAAGGCTCGGTACAAATGTGTATCCAAGAGCTCTCGACTTGTAAAGAATACAATTTGCCAATCAAAATTCTTAGCTTGAATAATGGCTACCTCGGCATGGTGCGTCAATGGCAGGAGCTGATTTACGACGAACGCTATTCGCAAACCTATTTCAATGCGTTGCCGGATTTCGTGAAACTGGCGGAAGCCTATGGTCACGTGGGTATGCGTATTGAGCGTGACGCCGATGTGGAAGGTGCTTTGAAAGAAGCTTTGGCGATGAAAGATCGCTTGGTGTTCATCGATTTCCAAGTGGATCCGTCGGAAAACGTATTCCCAATGGTTCAGGCCGGTAAAGGCATGTCCGAGATGCTGTTGCGTCCGCCGGTCGAAGTTTTGCAATCTGCCGGTCCACATTTCAAGCGAGGAGAATAATATGAGACACATTATTTCTGTATTGCTCGAAAATGAATCGGGTGCATTGTCGCGTGTGGTGGGTTTGTTCGCTTCGCGTGGTTACAATATTGAAAGCCTGATCGTAGCGCCGACCGAGGATCCGACTTTGTCGCGCATGACCATTACATCGTCTGGCTCGGAAGATGTATTGGAGCAGATCACCAAACATTTGAATCGTTTGATTGAAGTGTATAAGGTACAAGATTTAACTGACGGTCCTTATGTTGAGCGTGAATTGCTGATGGTGAAAGTGCGTGCGGTGGGTAAAGATCGCGAGGAGCTCAAACGTCTGGCGGATATCTTCCGCGGGCGTATCCTTGACGTGACCGATAAAGCCTTTACAATTGAGGTAACGGGCAATTTGGCGAAAAACGACTCGTTTTTACAAGCGATTGATCGCGGCTTGATTCTCGAAACCGTGCGTACGGGCCCTTCGGGCATCGGACGTGGTGAGCGTGGCTTGCGCGTTTGATTGAGTTAAAATGCCGTCCGTCAGATGCGGGCAGCATTTACAAAATGCGGTACAAACAATAAATTTAATTTTTAACAAGGGATAAAAATGAAAGTTTTTTACGATAAAGATTGTGATTTGTCATTGGTTAAAGGCAAACAAGTAACCATCATCGGTTACGGCTCACAAGGCCATG
>CAYZVI010000251.1:0-2031 GCA_964481695.1 uncultured Hydromonas sp.
GTGAAGGCGGCCGTACCGTCGGCGCTGGCGTGGTGGCTAAAATTACTGCGTAATTCTGATTGCCCTAAATTTAAGGGCAATGCTGGACGGGGTTCTGTTTCTATGATAGAATCCCGCTCATTTGTTGATGTTCAAAAAGTTTTGGTTGTAGGGGCGTAGCTCAATTGGTAGAGTGACGGTCTCCAAAACCGTAGGTTGGGGGTTCGAGACCCTCCGCCCCTGCCACAATCGAAACTGACGTTCAAATTTTATAAGCGAAGAGGCAATGTCTCAAACTCATGTGGTCGATGCCAATGCTTCCAAGTGGGGCGTTTGGACACCGATCGTTATTTTGATCGCCGCTTTTTTGGCGTACTTGTTTCTCCCGCTGCAGCCTGCGTATCTGAAGTCGCTTTTGTTGTTGGCGGGTTTTGTCTTGGCTGCGGTGGTGTTCTTTGTTTCGCCATCGGGTAAAGCGTTCGTAGCGTTTGCCAAAGAAGGTTATCGTGAAACCCGCAAAGTGGTGTGGCCAACACGAAAAGAAGTTTTGCAAATGGCAGGCGTAGTGTTCCTGTTTGTTTTTGTCATGGCGCTGTTTATCTTGGGTGTTGACAAGTTCATCGAATGGGTGCTGTACGATCTGATTTTGCGTTGGAAAAAATAATGGAAAAACGCTGGTATTTTATTCAGGTTCATTCAAGCATGGAGAAAAACGTCGAGCGCTCGTTGACCGAGCGCATTGCGCGTTCCGAAATGGATGATATGTTTGGCCGCGTTTTGGTGCCGACCGAAGAGGTTGTGGAAATGCGCAATGGCAAACGCGTGGTTGCTGAGCGTCGTTTGTATCCAGGTTATGTACTGATTGAAATGGCGATGACCGATGAAACGTGGCACTTGGTAAAAAGCACTCCGAAGGTTTCTGGTTTCGTGGGTGGTGTGGGTAACAAACCGCGCGCGTTGCCGCCTGCGGATGTTGAAAAAATCTTGGCTCTGATGAGCGGTGAGCGTCCGCGTCCTAAGATTGAATTCGTGGTGGGCGAAGAGTTGCGTGTGACCGAAGGTCCGTTTGCTGACTTTAATGCATTTGTAGAAGAAGTGAACTACGACCGTAATAAGCTGCGTGTAACCGTCACGATTTTTGGTCGTTCCACTCCGGTTGAGTTGGGATTCGATCAAGTTGAAAAGCTGGTGTAAAACTGGTAACGATTTTAAAAGGTTAAGCGACTTTACCTGCGCGTGCTGTGTGAGTATTCAAACAGCAGGTGAATAAACAAGTCGCAAGAGGAGCTAAAGTAAGCGATCACTCGCCCAAATGGCGTTACTACTCAAGGAAATAAAATGGCAAAGAAGATTGTCGGCTTTATTAAGCTGCAAATTCCTGCGGGTAAAGCAAACCCGTCACCTCCAGTCGGTCCAGCGTTGGGTCAACGCGGTCTGAACATTATGGAGTTCTGTAAAGCGTTTAACGCAGCAACTCAAAACATCGAACCTGGCTTACCAGTGCCTGTGGTGATCACAGCGTATGCGGATAAGAGCTTCACGTTCATCATGAAAACCGCACCAGCAACAACCTTGCTGAAAAAAGCGGCTAAGTTGCAAAAAGGTTCTGCGCGTCCGCACTCTGATAAAGTAGCGACCATCACGCGTGAACAAGCGGAAGAAATTGCAAAAACCAAACAACCTGACTTGACTGCGGCCGATTTGGACGCAGCGGTGCGCACCATCGCGGGTAGCGCGCGCAGCATGGGTATCATCGTGGAGGGCGTGTAAGATGGCAAAATTGAGCAAACGCGCCAAATTGTTGGCAGAAAAAGTAGACCGTAGCAAATTCTATCCGGTTGAAGAGGCTTTGGCTTTGGTTAAAGAATGCGCCAACGCAAAATTCACTGAGTCGATCGACGTGGCGGTTCAATTGGGTGTGGATCCTAAGAAATCCGACCAAACCGTTCGTGGTTCTGTGGTATTGCCTGCGGGTACCGGTAAATCGGTTCGCGTCGCTGTGTTCGCACAAGGCGAAAAAGCAGAAATCGCTAAAGCGGCTGGTGCTGAAGT
>CAYZVI010000252.1:0-2031 GCA_964481695.1 uncultured Hydromonas sp.
TATGAAAACGCCAGATCACCGGCGCAAACATCGCATCCGCCACGGAAAACGCGCCCAATAAATACGGTTGATCGCTACTCGCGCCAAACTGGCGACGTGCTTCAGTCCAAATCTGATCTATGCGCGCCACGTCCGATGCCACCTCAGCAGACAGAGGCGCACCCTGCAAACGCATCTTGATGTTCATACCCATCGCGCCGCGCAAGCTGCCAAATCCCGAGTGCATTTCCGCACTGACCGAACGGGCGCGCGCCCGCGCCAGTCGATCGGCTGGCCACAGATGTTTGGCAGGAAAGGACTCGGCTAAAAACTCAGCAATCGCCAAGGTATCCCAGATTTGAAACTCATTTTCGAGGTGCAAACACGGCACCAAGCCGTTTTGTGAATAACCGCGATGTAAATCATTCGGCCCGCGTCCAGCGACACCGACCATGCGCTCGGTAAACGGCAGATCAAAATGCTTCATCAACAACCACGGGCGCAACGACCATGACGAATAGTTTTTATTACCGATGAACAGCTCCATACCAACTCCTTCACTGTGAATATTTTTTAATAGATATTTCGTAGCCACCACACAGAAGTCGTGATGCAAACGACTTTGAGCTATATTAGCGCGTCCAAACACATGCAACAATCGATGTTTTTTCTATTAATATGTGAATTAAATTCACATAGCAATTTAAAAATCATGAGAGATTTACCACCCCTGCCCGCATTACGCGCCTTTGAATCCGCCGCTCGGCTGGGCAGCGTGACCCGCGCCGCCGAGGAATTGCACCTGACGCACAGCGCCATCAGCCACCAAATCAAGCAATTGGAGGCCTTAATCGGCACGCCTCTGTTTGAACGCGAGGGCAAACGCATCGCGCTCACGCCCGCCGGTCGGGTGTACGCTTACGAAGTGCGGCAAGCGCTCAGTTTCATCGCGCAGGCGACGCAGCACGCCTCACGCCAGTCGCACGATGACGTGCTGCACATCTCGCTGCTGCCTTCGTTTGCCACGCATTGGTTGATTCCGCGTTTGCGCGATTGGTACGAAAAACATCCGAATATCCAGTTGATCTTAAATGCCAGTTTGGAAGTAGTCGATTTTGAAACCGACAAAGCCGATTGCGCCATTCGCATGGGCAATATCACCCGCGATGGTACCAAGCAAATCACGCTGATGTCCGATTGGCAGATGCTGGTGGCCGGAGCCAGCGACCCGCGCTATCATCTGGAGCAGACGGTTGAGCAGGCCATGCAGAACGATGGATTTTTCATGATCGTCAACGATCGCGGCCTGTGGGCAAGCCAGTACCAAACGCCGCCGGATAAACCCACGCCCACGCTGAGCGTGAATGACTCCAACCTCGCGCTCGCCGTTGCCGAGCAGAATATGTATCTTCTGCTCACCCGCTGGTCGATCGCGGCCAATGGCATTCAGGCCGGACGCATCAAGCAAGTGTCGCGCACCCTAATTCAGCACGAGAGCGACTACCATCTGGTGTGGCCGGATCGCAGCAATCAGTCGCGTAAATTGCTGCTGTTTCAAAACTGGCTGCTGGAGCAATGCAAGGCCTTTGAGCAATTCACCCAGTTGCGTTTAAAGCAACTGAATGAACGCTAAAACCACGCCAACTCTACGGAAAGTGCGCGGGAAAAGCCGATTTTCGGTACAATAACGCCTTCATTTAAAAAGGATTTATCATCACATGAGCCGTCAACCGAATACTTTAGACATCAGTAAATTAGAAGCCATCGTCCTCGACGCATTGGACGATATGAAAGCCCAAGACGTCACCATCTTGAACACCGAGGCCCTGACCGACGAATTCGATCGCGTCGTCATCGCCACCGCGACCAGTAATCGCCAAACCCGCGCATTGGCCAACAACGTACATGAGAAAGTGAAAGAAAACGGCGGCGACGTACTCTCCACCGAAGGTGAAGACACCGGCGAATGGGTATTGGTCGATTGTGGCGACATCGTCGTTCACATCATGCAAGCGCCCATTCGCGCCTACTACAACCTCGAAGAACTCTGGG
>CAYZVI010000253.1:0-2030 GCA_964481695.1 uncultured Hydromonas sp.
TCAGGGTGTGAATCACCATTTGTGTGGCCGGTTCCCACAGCCAGTAGCCGACTTGATCGTGGTACATTTTGACTTGATCGGGTTTGGTGACGTGCACGTGATAGCGCAGGCCGTAGAGTAGTTGCGGGCCGTTGGTCTGCGGGTCAATCGGTTGTAATTCGATGCGTTCGACATACGCCTGTTTTTTCGGACCTTCCGCTTTAGGTTTTACGTCCAGCCCGCGTTCACCCTCCCAAATGCCCGCCATTGGGGTCAATGGGCCGAGATTTTTCAGCGTGTCGACGTCAATCGGATGGGGTTCGGTATAGATGTCCTTGGGAAAATCGCTCATGGTTTCCTCCTAACGGTTTTTTATTTTGGGAATATCGCTATTTTCTCATGAAACGCCTGTGTCTGGGCAAAAGAACTGTGTAGAAAAAGCGGCCTTTACCCCTTGTAATCGGATAAAACGCCCCCATTGTTGCGCTATCATGAATTATATGCGGCGCTTTGTAAGCAGTCGTGTGCAAAGGTGAAAATAGAAAATGGCAAAGAAAGATTATTACGAAGTCCTCGATGTGGCGCGCAATGCCACCGATGAGGAAATCAAAAAAGCATATCGCAAACTGGCGATGAAATACCATCCCGACCGCAATCAGGATAACCCGTCGGCTGAGGAAAAATTCAAAGAGGTCAAGGAAGCCTATGAAATGCTTTCTGACCCCGATAAACGCGCAGCGTATGATCAATACGGCCATGCGGGCGTAGACCCGAATATGGGCGCCGGTGGATTCGGCGGTGGTTTTGGTGGCGGTAGTCCGTTTGGTGACTTCGGCGATATTTTCGGCGATATTTTTGGCAATATGGGCGGCGCTCGCCAGCGTGGGCCGCAGGTTTATCGCGGCTCCGATCTGCGTTACACCATGGAAATCAGTTTGGAAGATGCCGCCAATGGCAAAGTGACGCAAATCCGCGTACCGAGTTGGGAAGAGTGTGACGCGTGTCACGGCTCGGGTGCTGAACCTGGAACCAGCGCCGAAACCTGTCCGACCTGTAAAGGTCAAGGTCAGGTGCGCATGTCGCAAGGCTTTTTCTCCGTGCAGCAAACCTGTCCAACCTGTCACGGCTCGGGCAAACACATCCCATCGCCGTGCAAAAAATGCCATGGACAAGGCAAAACTAAGACGCAAAAAACTTTGGAAGTCAATATTCCAGCGGGGATCGAAGACGGCATGCGCATTCGTAATGCCGGCAAAGGCGAGCCGGGCGTGAACGGTGGACCGGCGGGTGATTTGTTCGTCGAAATTCATATCAAACACCATCCGGTGTTTGAACGTGATGGCACCGACCTGCACTGTACCATTCCGTTGGCATTCACCCAGGCGGCGCTCGGCGGCGAAATCGAAGTGCCGACGCTGCATGGCAAAGCACACATGACCATCCCTGAAGGCACACAGACCGGTCAAGTATTCCGTCTGCGCGGTAAAGGCATGCCGCATGTGCGCTCCGCCTCAACCATCGGCGATCTGTACGTGCACGTGGAGCTGGAAGTGCCTGTCAAATTAACGAGTGAACAAAAAGACCTGATCCGCCAGTTTGAAGAAAGTCTCAAGCACGGTGGTGAAAAACACAATCCAAAAGCCAAAGGCTGGTTTGATAAGGTGAAGGATTTTTTTAACTAAATCAGTATGGATTTTTGATGTGGTAAAAAGCCCTGTGGTGTTAATCGCAGGGCTTTGTTTTGAATCAAACCAAGCCGATGGGTAGAGATAACAAGTCGTTCAGTAAAAATCCGCAAGAAAACCCGATGGCGTGCACCCCCAATGTTTTAACCCACTCAACTGTTTTTTCATGGATTAAATTCAGGCCGGTATGATTATCGGTATGCTTGATTTTTTTGTAAAAACTGCCATTCACCTGACAACGATTTTCCAGATAATGGATGTATTTGTTGAATAGTTCTTGATTGACTTTGTTGCGAATACTATCGACATTATGATGCAAAAAGCCTCGTTGGATAAGTATCTGGAGTTTTATATTTCTAATCAAGA
>CAYZVI010000254.1:0-2025 GCA_964481695.1 uncultured Hydromonas sp.
AACTCGCACCATTTGCGGTCAAAAGCAGCATCAGCAAAGGACGGCGCTATCTTGAGGCCGAAGATCCGAACCGCAGTCCATTTGCACGTGATCGTGACCGCATCGTGCATGCGACCTCGTTTCGTCGACTCGAATACAAAACGCAGGTGTTCGTCAATCACGAAGGCGATTTATTCCGTACACGGCTTACGCACAGCATGGAAGTGGCCCAAATCGCCCGCACACTGGCGCGTAATCTGCGTTTGAACGAGGATTTGATCGAAGCTATAGCACTGTCGCATGACCTCGGACACACGCCGTTTGGGCATGCGGGGCAAGATGCGCTGAACGAGTGCATGAGTCCGTTTGGCGGCTTTGAGCACAATCTGCAAAGTCTGCGTATTGTGGATGAATTGGAGGAACGCTACGGTGCGTTTAACGGTCTGAACCTGACTTATGAAACGCGCGAAGGGATTTTAAAACACTGCTCACCAGTCAATGCGCAGAAACTCGGCGAATTGGGCGAGCGCTTTATTCGTGGTGAGCAGCCGTCGTTAGAAGCGCAGTTGACCAATATTGCCGATGCGATTGCGTACAGCAACCATGACATTGACGATGGCCTGCGCTCAAAAATTCTGACGATCGAAGGCATGCGCGAAGTACCGATTTTTGCGCGTTCGCACGATGAGGTACGCGCGCAGTATCCCGATTTACACGGACACCGCGAGGTACTGGAAACCGTGCGTCGCATGATCAGCGTGATGGTGACCGATTTGACGCAGATGACGCTGCATCGCATACAGGTACTGGGTATCAAGCATGTGTCGGATGTGCGCGTCGCGCCACCACTCGCGGGTTTCTCAGATGAAGTCAAAGAGCAGATGAAAGTGCTGAAAAGCTATCTGTTTGCCAATCTGTATCGTCAGTATCAAGTGCTGCGCATGTCGCGTAAGGCGCAGAACATCATTCAGGATTTGTTCGATGTGTTCATGCAAGACCCGCGACTACTGCCGCCGGATTATCAGGTGCATAAAGACAGCGATCAGGCCGAGTGGCACCAAGCGCGCCGCATCGCCGACTACATTGCCGGTATGACCGACCGCTATGCGATGAAAGAGCATAAACGAATTTTCGCACTGGGAGCGATGGACTGATGAGGCATCCTTTGGACGACTGGCGTGCCAAGGCCGATTATGAACAAGATGAGTCCGAAGAGGAACAGGCTTTGTTTCAGCCCGCGCCTGCGCCCAATTCGCGTTTGGAACGGGGATTCTTAGCTTTTGGTTACGGAGCGATTGGTGTATCTATGGCAATTGCCGCATCTGTGTTGCTGGGTATGGCATGGTCGGGGCAAATCAGTAGCTTTGGCTTGACCGATGCGCTCAATGGTTTACAGCGCGTGCTTTTGTTTGCCATTGGCGGTGTAGTCGGATTGTTTGCTTTGTGGTTGTTTGCCTTGGCGTATGTGCGTGGTAAAGGTGATGCAATAAAAGAAGCCGAAAACGCGCACGACCCCAGTGATTTGTCTGAATAATCCATCCGTTTTTTATATGCCGCATCCCAATGCGATGCGGTTTTTTATTCTTTGCTTGATTGAATAAGGTTTCGCAACGATGATTTCCATGCAAACTCGCTCATTGATGGTTGATTCGCATATCAATACGCTGGCTTTTTGGGACAGTCCGAATGCGCAGGCCACGCCGATTCATTTCGCGCAGGGCAATGGCTTTGTCGCCGGTGTGTATCGGCAGATGTTAGAGCTGCTGGCACAACAGCAGACGGTGTATGCGACGCACCATCGCGCGACGTGGGAAGGCGTGGCGACGCATCAGCCACCGAGTTATTTCACTTGGACGCATGCGGCGGATGATTTGATTGCGAGTTTGGATGCACTCAATGCAGAACGTGTGGCGCAGGGTTTGCCTGCGCAAAAATTCCTCGGCGTTGGGCATTCGCTGGGTGGGATGATGACGCTGATCGCGGCGCATCGACGGCCGGATTTGTTTGAAAAAATGGTGTTGATCGAGCCGGTGCTGTTTCCAAATC
>CAYZVI010000255.1:0-2017 GCA_964481695.1 uncultured Hydromonas sp.
TCCTGCTCGTTGTAGTAGCCGGTGTGGTCGCCAAACGGCCCTTCAAGCGCGGTTTCATTCGGGTGAATCACGCCTTCGAGCACGATTTCGGCGTTCGCGGGGACGGTGAGATCATTGCCGATACATTGGGTCAAAACCGTACGACCGTGTCGCAGCAGTCCGGCGAATTGATACTCAGACAAAGTGTCCGGCACGGGCGTGACCGCGCCCAAAATCGTCGCGGGGTCGCAGCCGAGCACCACGCTGATTGGGAATGGCGTATTGGGATGGGCGAGGCAATGCTCGCGGAAATCGAGCGCACCGCCGCGATGCGCGAGCCAGCGCATGATGAGTTTGTTCCGTCCCAGTAATTGCTGGCGATAAATACCGAGATTTTGCCGTACTTTGTGCGGCCCTTTGGTCACAACCAAGCCCCACGACAGAAGCGGCGCGATGTCGCCCGGCCAACAGTGTTGAATCGGCAGTTGCGTCAAATCCACATCGTCGCCTTCGAGGATGACTTCATGCACCGCCGCATGTTTTTCCATTTTCGGACGCATGTCCCACACGGCTTTGGCCATTTCGCCGAGTTTGCCGATTTCTTTCAGACCGGCGGGCGGCTGCGGCTCTTTCAAATTGGACAGCAGTTGACCGATGGCGCGTAGCTCGCTCACCTCCTGCGCCCCCATGCCGAGCGCGACTCGGCGCGGCGTGCCGAATAAATTCGCCAATACGGGATAGTCGTATTTTTTATTTTCGTGCACGACGTTTTCGTAAAACAAAGCCGGCCCGCCCTTGCGCAAGGTGCGGTCGCCAATTTCGGTCATCTCCAGCACCGGTGAAATCGGCTGGCGGATGCGTTTGAGCTCATCCATTTTTTCGAGCTGGGTCATGAAGTCGCGTAAGTCAGTGTATTGCATGAGAATGCTTTCGGAATAAACTTTTAATTAAATCACGGACTGAATTGGTTTGAAACCACCTGCCGCATCTGCTGACTGCGCTTCCAAATGCAGGCGTTTTTGGTGGAACTGCGTGAGCTGCGGGTGATGCGACACACTCACGAGCGTGATATCGGGCAAAAACGACAGCATGGTTTGATACAAAGCCTTTTCATTGGCCTCATCCAGCGCGCTGGTGGCTTCGTCCAAAAAAACGTATTGCGGTCGTTGCAAAAACAGTCGAGCGAAGGATAAACGCTGCTGCTCGCCACCTGATAGTAACCACGCCCAGTTGTTATGCTCATCCAATCGATTTTTCAACTGAGGCAATTGCGCCATTTCCAATGCGGTTTCATACGCCGCGTCGTTGTAACGTGTCGGTGCATCAGGATAAGACAGCGCCTCGCGTAATGAACCAATCGGCATATACGGTCGCTGCGGTAGGAACAACATTTTTCCTTTACTCGGCACATCAATATGCCCCTGACCAAACGGCCAAAGCGCCGCAATCGCTCTTAGAATGGTACTTTTGCCCGAGCCGGATGCGCCGGTCACGAGCCAACGCTCACCTTGTGATATTTGCCAATCGAGATCCAGCACCTGAGACTTTTGTGTGAACGCACCATTATCCGTGATTTGCGGTCGGGATAGTGTCGCATGCGTCAGTGCAACACCACCGACGTTATTCACAGCGACTTGCAGGCCAGATTGTGCGTGCAATTGATCGACACGGTTTAAATCATGGTTCAGATTAAAAATACGGGTACTGGAACCACGCAACTCAGCCCAAGTGCCATAATTATCAATGAACCAGCTCAATGCTTCACGCAACTCGCCAAATGCACGGAGCACCTGCATGATCGCGCCAAAGGTGATTTGCCCCGAAAAATAACGCGGCACCGCCACAATCACCGGAAAAATAATCCCCAACTGAGCATAAATCGTCTGCGAAAAGCCGAGGGCTTTGATGCGGTGCATGTAGTGATACCAGTTCGCACGAATGATGGTGAAAAAGTGCCGTGCGCCACGCAGATGGTGCGCATCGCCTTGCAGAAAGCTGATGCCCTCGGCATACTCGCGCGCGCGAATCAGGTGGTAAC
>CAYZVI010000256.1:0-2012 GCA_964481695.1 uncultured Hydromonas sp.
GGATTCGGCCAATTCGTTCAGCGCGGTTTCATCCATGTGGGTGCGTGGCTGGTATTTGCCTGCTTGGATGACTTTGCGCGGCAGTAAGGTGAGTCTGCCCGCTGGGTTGTTGTTGGCTTCTGCTTGGTTGATTTCGACGGCGTGCTGGACGCTCATTTGCTGTGATGCGCCGATCAGGACATCAAGTCCGCGACCCAAGCCGCCTTTTTTAGGTTTTGCCATGATGGTGTTCCATTTTTAGGTAGTAAGTACTTGCTTTCAGTATTACAAAGGTTTGGCAAGCATTTCTTTTGCAAATTCGAGATAGGCTTGTGCGCCGCGCGAGCTTTTATCGTAGATGACGCCGGGCAGTCCGTAGCTCGGTGCTTCGGCCAAACGGACGTTGCGCGGGATCACGGTGTCGAATACTTTGTCGCCAAAATGTTCTTTGAGCTGCGCGGATACTTGCTGCTGCAAGGTGATGCGCGGGTCGAACATGACGCGCAGCAGACAGATGATTTCAAGATCAGGATTGAGGTTGCTGTGCAGCGTGCGTATGGTGTTGACCAGATCGGAGAGTCCTTCAAGCGCGAAGTATTCACACTGCATCGGGATGAGTACGCCCTGCGCACTGCACAGGCCATTGAGCGTGAGCATGGACAGCGATGGTGGGCAGTCGATCAGTACGTAATCGTATTGGTCTGCAACTTGCGTCAGTGCGTCGCGCAGGCGGTATTCGCGTCGGTCAAAATCCACCAGCTCTACCTCGGCTCCCGCTAAATCACGGTTGGCCGCGAGCAGCGCATAGCCGATTTCGGGTGGTTGGATGATGGCTTTGTCAATTTCCTTCAGTCCCAGTAATACGTGGTAGACAGTGGACGGTAGGCTGTGTTTGTCCACGCCGCTGCCCATGGTGGCATTGCCCTGCGGGTCGAGGTCAATCAGCAGGACGCGTTGTCCGAGTTGCGCCAGTGCGGCGGCGAGGTTGACCGTGGTGGTGGTTTTGCCGACACCGCCCTTTTGGTTGGCCACGCAGAAGATTTTAGTCATGATGTGCCCTTCGGATGAATGTGCGTTGCGTTGATCCTGCTGATTTTAACCAAGTGTCGTTGCGCATTGAGCTGCGGAACGTGAATTTCGTGTGTTTCGATCTGCCATTGATTGGCAAAAGCCTGTTGCAGTTCGCTGATTTCTTCGCTGGGCAGTACGCCTTTCATCGCAGCAAAGCAGCCATCGTCGGCCAAAACGGCATGCGAGAGATGCACGAATAATGCAATGCTGGCAAAGGCGCGGCTGGTGATCAGATCAAAGCGCTGGTTGCTCGGTAAATCCTCGACTTTGCCCGTGACCACTGTCAGATTATTGAGCGAGAGTTGTGCTTTCACTTGCTGCAAAAACGCGGTTTTTTTGTGCACCGGATCAATCAAGGTGAGCGACCAGTCGGGGCGCAAAATCGCCAATACCACACCGGGTAGACCGCCGCCGGTGCCGACATCGAGGATGCGGGCGTTGTTTTTCTCGCTCAGCCATTTTTCTATCAGGCAGATGATGGCTATTGAATCAAGTAAGTGTGCGCTCACCATCTCGTTGGTTTGGCGAATGGCGGTGAGGTTGTAGACCGGATTCCATTTGGCCATCAATGCAAGATAGTCAACGAGCTTTTTAATCTGTCCCTCATTGATTGTGTCTTGAGTTTCTGATGCAAATTCACTCAGTCCTTCGCGTAATAAGGCTTCGGCCTGAGTTACGTTGAATGCGCCGCTGCGGTGCTGCGAGGCTTTACTCATCGCCCTGCTCCAAGCTTTGGCTGACACTTTGTGCCTGATTCAGACGCTTGATGTGCACCAGCAGCAGTGAAATGGCGGCTGGTGTCACGCCCGAGATGCGTGCCGCCTGGCCAATGGTTTCAGGGGAGTGGTCAATCAGTTTTTGCTTGACCTCATTCGACAGGCCTTTGACCTCGCGGTAATTTAGATGCTTCGGAATGTGCGTGGTTTCGTGGTTGGCGTGCTTGCTGATTTCCTCTTTTTGCC
>CAYZVI010000257.1:0-2011 GCA_964481695.1 uncultured Hydromonas sp.
GCTTTGAGCTCGGCGGTGAGTACGCCGTCTTTGCCCAAGAATTTGGCTTTTTCGTTTTCCAAGTCCGCCGGACGACTGGCACCGGCAAATGCCGCGCGCGCCTGCTCTACGATTTGATTCAAGTCGCTCATATCTACTCGCTGTTATTTTTTGACAGGATTGATTGGTTTAATGTGCCGAAAGTCCGATCATCTCAGCCCTTCATTTCAGCACTTTAAAGCAAGCAACCTCGTTTTGTATTTGAAACAAAAAACGAGGCAAAACCACACGGCTTTGCCTCGCCTTTCTGACTACGTGATTGTTATTACAACAATTCGTTGACCAAGCTGGCTTACGCCAAAGCGGCTTTTGCTTTTTCAACAATCGCGGCAAACGCCGGTTTGTCAAATACTGCCAAATCAGCCAAAACTTTACGATCCATTTCGATCGCGGCTTTTTTCAAGCCGTAGATGAATTGGCTGTAAGTCATGTCGTTTTGACGTGCCGCCGCATTGATACGGGCAATCCACAAAGCGCGGAATACACGTTTTTTGTTGCGACGATCGCGGTAGGCGTATTGACCTGCCTTCATCACCGCCTGTTTGGCGACGCGATAGACATTATTACGACGACCACGGAAACCTTTTGCGAGGTCTAATACTTTTTTATGACGGGCCCGCGCTGTGACCCCACGTTTGACTCGAGGCATATTATGCTCCTTTGTTTAGGTTAGGGTTTAAGCGTAAGGCATCATCGCGCGAACTGATTTCAAATCAGATTCAGCCACGTTGGTAATACCGCGCAATTGACGTTTGTTTTTAGTGGTTTTTTTGGTCAGGATGTGACGTTTGAACGCGCAACCGCGTTTAACAGTGCCACCCGGACGAACCACGAAGCGCTTTTTGGCGCTGCTCTTGGTTTTCATTTTAGGCATAACAACTCCGTTTTTTCATATGAATCGAGGTGGTCTCGCTGCTGCAAAACACTTGTTAACCCCATTCACTACTTATAGTCGAACCCACCACAGGGCATAGCCTGCTGTCGTGGCTTCGTGGTTTAAACTGGATGGAGATTCCACCCCGTTTAAATCGTTGCGATTGGACTCTGATACTTTGAGTCAAACCACGAATCCTTTTGTACCACTGTGTTACTGCTTATTTTTTGCGCGCCGGAGCAAGCATCATAATCATCTGGCGACCTTCGAGCTTGGGCATGGATTCTACTTGAACCATTTCGTTTAGCTCGTCACGAATGCGTTCCAATTGGCGCATACCGATTTCCTGATGCGCCATTTCGCGACCACGAAAACGCAAAGTAACTTTAACTTTGTCACCGTCTTCGATAAAGCGTTTGATATTGCGCATTTTGACTTGGTAGTCATTTTCGTCGGTACCCGGACGTAACTTAATCTCTTTGACCTGAATGATTTTTTGCTTAGCGCGAGCCTCGGCGGCTTTTTTCTGCTCTTGGTACTTGAACTTGCCGTAGTCCATCAAACGACATACCGGCGGCGTGGCGTTTGGGGAAATTTCCACCAAGTCGGTATCGGCCTCCTCAGCCATTTTCAGCGCTTCACGCCCCGACATGATGCCGATAATTTCGCCATCCATTCCAATCAAACGCACTTCACGTGCGTTCACTTCACCGTTGATGCGATGCTGCATCTTTGCTTGCGTAACGATACTTCGCTCCTGTCTAAATCCAATATTCTGTGTAAGCAAAAAAAGCCCAAACGCTGTTTTTCAGCGTTTAAGCAGTAAACGTGCTTACGAATGTGCCACAGCTGCGTTTAACTCAACTTCGCCGATTGTTTCACCCATGCCTTTTTCTTTAATATCGCGCAAAATGCGCTCGATAAAGGCCTGAACCGACATCACGCCCAAATCCAGATTGCCTCGTGCACGCACGGCAACGGAGTGGGCATCGCGCTCTTTGTCCCCCACCACGAGGATGTATGGAACTTTTTGCAAACTATGCTCGCGAATTTTATACGTAATCTTCTCATTACGCAAATCTATTTGCACCCTAAGTC
>CAYZVI010000258.1:0-2003 GCA_964481695.1 uncultured Hydromonas sp.
CGCGCAAAATCCTCCGCCGTCGGATTGCTAATCCGAGCGAGGTTCATATTGTCGGCGACATCGGCAAGTTTAACTTGCAATGCCAATGAATTGGCTTTGGCACGCACGGCAGCGTCTATGCGTTTTTCGCCCGGACGTTTGGTCAGGGCTTCGACGGCAGCAATGATTTCCGCATCAAATCCTGCTTTAGCTAAATCCTCATAGGTAATGGGCGTATCTTCCACCACATCGTGCAGGATGGCGACGATACGCGCACGCTCGTCGGTCTGCGCCAGCGCAACACGCATGGGATGGCAAATATAGGGTGCACCCGCGAGGTCGTATTGACCTTTATGCGCGAGTGCGGCGAGGGCAACAGCGTCTTCAAATGTAGGCATAATTTTTATCTTGATTGGATTGATTTGAGGTATAAAAAACGCCTGCGATGAACGCAAGCGTTTGTGTTTTAGCAATACAAATTAGGCTGACTTTTTACGTTCACCTTTTGACCAGCGCCACAGCCACATGACGTAGCCTGAGAGCGCATAGGCGACAAATAAGCCAAACAGGGCAAACGGTGGCCATGCGATGATACACAGCATGATGCCAACGAACATGAGTAATTTGACGAACGGCACAGAGTGCTGCAAATCCATGGCTTTACCGCTGTAATAAGGTACATTGGTAATCATGGATAGACCGGCAAACAGAGTAACCACAATAGCGATGTAAGGAATTGCTTCAGCTGGAATCGGCAAGTCTTTTTCTTCCACCAACCAGACCATACCCGCAGTGAGAGCTGCCGCCGATGGGCTTGGAAGCCCTTGGAAATAACGTTTATCAATCACGTCTGTGTTGATATTAAATCGCGCCAAACGCAGTGCAGCACAAACCGCATAGACGAAAGCAACGATCAAGCCCAAACGCCCTGTACCCAAGCCATGCAACTGCCATTCATACACGACCAAAGCCGGCGCAACACCAAAGGAAACCATGTCGGCGAGACTGTCGTACTGTTCGCCAAACGCGCTTTGCGTTTTGGTCAGACGGGCAACACGACCATCCATACCATCGAGCACCATAGCACAGAAGATGGATACGGCGGCGATATTGAATTCGTGACTCATGGCTTTGACGATGGCGAAAAACCCTGCGAACAGAGCAGCCGTTGTAAACGCATTCGGCAGCAGATAAATCGCACGGTGGCGCGCAGGGATGTGCCCTGCTTCACGACCGTATTCGTCAATCACCTTGATGTCGGAATTTTGATCAGTCATTATGTTCCTCATTGGACACCACCTGAGTTTGCGCCTCAGCAGGTGCTGATGCGGTCACAGTGGTGTGATCAGCCAAAGTAGCCAAAATGGTGGTGGTCGCAGAGACTTTATCACCAATGCTTACTCGCGGAATGGCATCCAGAGGCAAATATACGTCCACACGTGAACCAAATCGAATGAAGCCATAACGTTCACCACGCTTGGCCTGATGACCCACACCGACGTAGCACAAAATGCGTCGAGCAATCAGCCCTGCCACTTGAACTGAGGTGACCGTCTGACCATCCGGCGTATGCAATACCAAGGCATTACGTTCGTTTTGCTCAGAAGCTTTAGACAAATCCGCATTGAAGAATTTACCCGGAAAGTACTGAGCTTTGACGACTGTGCCGTCTACTGGCATGCGGTTGGAGTGCACGTTAAACACGTTCATAAACACGCTGATTTTCAATGCTTCACGTTCAGCATACACATCGTATACTTTATCAACGACGATGACGCGACCATCCGCCGGCGACAAAACCGCATTCGGCGTACTCGGAATATCGCGCGCTGGATCACGGAAAAACTGGATGACAAATGCCGCAATGATGTAAAACGGCCACGCCCAACCCAAGCCACCCAGAAAGTGGATGAATAAAGCGAGGAATACCGCAATACCGATGAAAACCCAACCTTCTTTGGCGAAAATCGGATGCGGATAATGGGATGCTGACATAAAAACTCTCTTGCTCAATAATCATTGAC
>CAYZVI010000259.1:0-1991 GCA_964481695.1 uncultured Hydromonas sp.
AAAGCGCGCCTGACGTCGTCACCTCTGCAGCGCGTACTTCGCAGGTTGTGACCGACGCGCTCAACTCCACTACGCTCATTACCCGCGCGGATATTGAGTCTGCAACGGTAACTGATTTGGCTGGTTTGCTTCGACAGCAGTCTGGGGTTATCGTTCGACAAAATGGTCCTACAGGTAATTTGTCTCAAGTTTCTTTGCGCGGCGGCGATACAAAACAGACATTAATTTTGGTAGATGGTGTCCCGTTAAATAATTTGTCTTTTGGTAGTGCGACATTAGAGCAAATTCCCTTGTCTTTGATTGATCGCGTCGAGATCGTTCGTGGTAATGTTTCTGCTCTGTATGGCTCGCAAGCCACTGGTGGCTTGGTACAGATTTTTACACGCAAAGCTCAAATGGGACAACAGGCGGAGGTGCGCTTTGCTATTGGCTCTCACGGTCAAAAACAAGCAAGTGCGCAAGTGAGCACAGGTAATGATAAGGTTCAACTATCCGCTGGTTTAGCTCATGAACAAGCTAAAGCAGTAAGTGCTCGAAACGCCGCTGTGGCCAACCCAGATAAAGATGGTTATCGTAATAACAGTGGTAACCTTTCGGTGCGTTTTACGCCCAATGAGCGTAATGAGTTCGGAGTGAAATTCTATCAAACCAATGGATATAACGATTATGATGAACTATTCGGAGGTACGTCCGCGATTCATTACCAAAAAGCCAAAACTGAGCAGCTGACGGCATATAGTAATAATCAATTGATGAGCAACTGGTCAAGCCAATTAATATTGAGTCAAGGTGTTACAGACGCAGAAAATACAAGTATTTCGAGTTTTGCCCCCTTTGTTACTAACGATAAAACGACAACTCAAAGTATTTCTTGGCAAAATCAAATTGACTTGAATGTGGGAAAATTGATTGCTGGCGTATCGCATACTCATCAAACGATTAAAAATGGTAATACGTACACGGTTAATAATTTTTCAAAAAATAAAAGAGATACAAATAGTATTTGGTTAGGTTACAACTTAGATCAAAACCGTCATCATTTACAACTGAACGGGCGTTGGGATAAGTTGTCTGACTTTGGTCATTATGAAACTGGAGCCATCAACTATGGTTATGATGTTACGCCAGAACTCAAGGTGTTTGCAGGCTATAGCAATGGTTTTACAGCGCCCTCGTTTTGGGATTTATATGGTTCTTCTCGGGCTAGCAATAAAAACCTGAAAGTCGAAAAAGCTCAGTATGCGCAAGCAGGTGTTCAGTATGACCGTCAGAAATATGGCACGCGTGTGACCTTATACCACAATAAATATAAGAATCGAATTTACTTGGATAGCGCTTATATTCCTCAAAATGCAGATTCTCGTGCAAAAGGGGTTGAGTGGCATTCTTGGTATGCAGATCGCGGTTGGAATGTTGACTTCGGTTTGACTTACCAAGATGTTCAGTTTGCTCAAACTAAGGAACGTTGGTTGCGTCAGCCACGAGTTTTAGCTAATGTTAGCTTAGGTAAGACTTGGAAACAGTGGCAGGCGCAAGCAGATTGGACGGTTCAAGGTAATATGAAGGACGTGAGTAATAAAACAGTGGCCGGTTTCGGTGTGCTCAATACGTCGTTGTTCTACTCGCCACGCAAAGATTTGAAACTGGGCTTGACCGTGGGTAATGTATTTGACCGAAAATATGAGCCGATCGCGGGTTATAACGCCATGCCGCGTAATTTCCTATTCTCGGTGAACTATAAGCCGCAGTGGTAAGTGTCGTTATTTAAATGATGCGCTGCATGAAACTCCGTGTGCCTCGCTTTATTGACAGCCATGCCAGCCATTTTTGGCTGGCTGTTTCTGTTGGTGTGGCGCTATGCGTGGTGCTGTGGGCGATGACTTCGGGCGGCGCGTATGCGTCGCCCGATATTTTTTATCACTTGCGTATGCCGCGTGTGCTGGCGGCGTTTGGCGTCGGTGGTTTGCTGGCTTTGGCGGGCGTGATGTTGC
>CAYZVI010000260.1:0-1991 GCA_964481695.1 uncultured Hydromonas sp.
CACAATTATTGGCGCCGGGCGGTATGGTTTTCTACTCCACGATTAACCGCAATCCAAAGGCTTGGGCGCTGACCATCGGCGCCGCTGAATATTTACTTAAATGGATTCCGAAAGGCACGCACCAGTACGATACTTTTATCAAACCGAGCGAACTGTCAGCCATGGCGCGGCAATCGGGTTTGGAGGTCGTTGCATTGGCAGGGGTCGGCTACCAACCGTGGAGATCCAAAGAATACCCGTTTGTACAAATCAAAGATACCAGCGTGAACTATATGATGGCTTGTCGTAAGCCGCTTCGATAATCACGCACCTGGGTATGATTTTGCAAAATCAAACGATTCGCGGCGTGCTGTTCGATCTGGATGGCACTTTGGTTGATTCCGCGCCTGATTTAGGTGGAGCGGTCAATGTCATGCGTGTTCGTCGGGGTTTGGAGGCGTTGCCATTGGCGCAGTTGCGTCCATTTTCCTCGCACGGAGCGAGAGGGCTGTTGAAGGTGGGATTCAATATAGATGAGTCTTGCTCGGAATATCTCAGTATGCGCGATGAGTTTCTTGAATGCTACGAACAGTGCGCAACAGAAAAAACATGCTTGTTTGATGGCGTGACCGAGCTTTTGGACTATCTGGATCAAATTAAAATGCCGTGGGGGATTGTGACTAATAAATATCAGCGTTTCACCACTCCGGTGGTTAGGGCGCTGGGTTTGGATCAGCGCGCGCATATCATTGTCTGCGGCGATACCACGGCACACTCTAAGCCACATCCGGAGCCCATGTTATATGCAGCACAGCAGTTACGACGTGCGCCCGAGCAGCTTATTTATATAGGCGATGATTTGCGAGATATGCAAGCCGCGCGTGCGGCAAATTATAAGGCGGCCATCGCTGCTGGTTATGGTTACGCCGATGCGGCTGATATAGCCTCGTGGCCGGCAGATGCCAGTGTTCATGCACCTTTGGAGCTTATTAAAGTACTTGAAAGTGTAGTTTAGTTGGATAAATGACAGCAAAATGAAATACAAGGATTGATCCATATTGAGCAAAAAATGTTGCTGAGGTACTACACTTCGTTGCAAAATTACCACATAGAGATAATAAAAACACAATAATGATGGGCAAAAAAAGGTGGTGATAGCACAATGAAAGCGTCGGAATTGCGAAAAGTTCGCGTTTCGTAAATGCTCTACAAAGAGTGGTTGAAGTTAAGAAATAACTTTGACTTTCCAGTTTAACTTTCGAGGGGATAAACAATGAAAAAGACTTTGGTCGCATTGGCTGTTTTGGGTTCTTTCGCAGGCGCGGCTTCTGCTGCTACCAGCGTAACTTTGTACGGTCGTTTGGACGTGGGCTATGACAGCTTCCACCATGACGGTTTGAAATTGCAACAAGATGCAGTAGCCAATATGTCTCGCTTCGGTATTAAAGGCGAAGAAGATTTGGGTAACGGCTTGGCTGCTACTTTCAAATTGGAAGGTCGTTTTAGCGGTGATACTGGTAAATACACCAAAGATATGTTTGACCGTGAATCAACTGTTGGTTTGAAAGGTGCTTTCGGTCACGTTCGTTTCGGTCGCGCTTTGGCTGCAATGGATAACGGTATCGGTGATTTCTCTGTTGGTGAACGTGTTGCTTCTTTCGACACTTACGCGTCAGCTGCTCGTCACAGCAACGCTGCATTCTACGACTACTCTAACAGCGGTTTCTCTGTAGGTGGTAACGTGTCTACTAAAGGTGGTGCTTCTGGTAACACCTATGAA
Source organism: uncultured Hydromonas sp. (assembly GCA_964481695.1). GTDB lineage: Bacteria > Pseudomonadota > Gammaproteobacteria > Burkholderiales > Burkholderiaceae > CTSOIL-112. The sequence continues at coordinate 1,760 of CAYZVI010000260.1, forward strand.
GGTCAAGATGGTACCAAGGTTGGTTACGGTGTATATGCCAAATATGCGGCGGATGCGTTCGCATTGGGTGCTGCATACCAACGCGATGCAGAACCTACTCTGCGTAAAGAGTGGGGTGTTGGTGCTTCTTACACCTTCAAACCAGTAACCGTCGGTGCTTCTTACGCTCAGTCTAAATTGGACGGTTCGGACAGCAAACACAAAATCATTAACGCGTTCATCTCTGGTGATG
>CAYZVI010000261.1:0-1990 GCA_964481695.1 uncultured Hydromonas sp.
TGCGTTTCATTTGACACCTCTTTTTTACGTTGATAGGTGTCCGTTAATTCGAGGGCAGATCACTCTAGCTTAACGGGAGTATTTGGATTGCCGACACGAGAGGTTTTTCAGTGGTTAGGTGACAATGTACTGAGTAGTGGGTTGTATCCAAGTACGATCAACCTTAGCCTTCCAGACGGTTGGCGCGAATTGACCCCGACCAATTTATCTTTGCCTGCAGTGCTTTAGATTTCACAGGCTATTACAGCATTACCAGTCCGATTACCGGTGATATGCCCACTGGACCCCAAGCCAAAATTTTCGGAGAGTATGATGCTCAAGGCAATATTACTGGAATTTCTGTGACCTTTGCGGGTACAAATTCTCTGATCGATATTCTGGATTATTTTCAGCTCAATACCGGTGAATTGGCAGCCTATTTGGAGCCTTTGTTGAGTGCGGTTCGAGATTTTGCGGTAAAAAACGGTTTGAGTGCTGAAGATGTACTGATTACAGGCTACAGCTTGGGCGGCGGTATGACCAACTTGATGGCAGAGTACCGTGAATCTTTGGCTGGTGGTTTTTTTGCCAATTCCAATTATGTTGGATGTGCTTCACCATTGATTTGCGATGATCCCGGCGTAGTTCTGAACTACGGTTACGAAAATGATGTGGTTTACCGCATTGTCGGTGATGAAGCTACTTGGCAAGATGCTGTCGCAGCGGGTGATCCTGGCTTAGTCAATCCAGACAGTCGATATGATTCGAGTTTGGATAACATTGTGCTATTCAACGATATGTATGCCTCATCGATCTGGGATGTGGATCCATTTTTCTCTATAGTGAATATCCCTGTGGCTTGGTATGCTCATATAGATGGTACTCTATCGGATGCACACATGCGCATTGCCAATAATCCATTTTATGAGTTCATGGAGCGGGATAGCACCACGGTTGTAGCCAATTTGAGTAGTGCGTCGCGTTCAACCACTTGGGTGCAGGATAAGGATGTTGTGACCTCTGATCACTACGGCACAACTGCATTTATCATTGGTTCAAAACACGGTGACCTTCTGCAGGGCGGTAAAGCGGGTGATTATATTTATGGCGGTGAGGGTGATGATACCACGCGTACTGGAGCCGGTGCAGATCGCATTGATGGTGGCGCGGGCTCGGATACGTTGCGCTTGGATGGCACTAAGACTGATTGAGATGTTTACCGTTTGACGGATGGCACCCTATTTTTCAACGCGCATAACGGAAGTGGTTTGAAACAAGCCGAAAATGTTGAACATGTCTCTTTTGAAGGAGAGTTATTAAGCTGGGATCGTCCTTATGACATTGGCAGCAACGGCCTGATTGACAATCGTTTTCTGATCTCTTGGTGGAATAAAGATGTCTCATACCAGAAAGCGACCGAGGGTACGAATTCGGCCGATACCTTGTCTGGCAAAGTGGTGTTCGGCAAAGATGGAAATGATATCCTATCGGCTGCCAGTGCAGGCAGCTTACTACACGGTGGTGAAAGCAACGATATTCTCAAAGGCAATAGCGCTAATGATGCCTTGTATGGCGCTGAAGGTCGCGATACGCTGTACGCATCAGCGGGTAATGATAAGTTGTATGGCGGCGTGGGTAGCGCACCTTTATTTTGAATAAGTCTGCAAACAACACGCACATTATGGATTTTAATCAAGCAATCGGAGCCCATGATGTTTTGGCTTTTACCAAAGACTTGTTCGCCAGCACCAGCGCTTTGGCTGTTGCGACCTGTCAGCGTGGTAGCGACGTGGTGATTGCGCAAGGCACTTGCAACATCACCATTCATGACGCAATTATGCAAGATGTGCTGAGCAGCGCGATAATTTTGTGAGTATCGTATTCAGTTTGATTGTTTAAATAAATCATATAAAGCAAAAAAGGGGCAGCCGAAATGGCTGCCCTTTTTGGATAAGGTGTAAAAAATTAACGCGTTGTTTACAGTATTTTCGGAGAAAATACTGTAATGAAC
>CAYZVI010000262.1:0-1984 GCA_964481695.1 uncultured Hydromonas sp.
TTCGCACACATAAACGTGTGGCAAATTGCGAGATGCCAAGAACAGGTTTTCAGAAAAGTCATCAGTAATGATCATTACTGATTCCAAACCCAGAGATTTCAATTTATCTGCAACCAATTTGGTTTTCGGCGCTTCAATTGCAAAATCTTCAACCACTGACAAACGGCTATCACGAACCAATTGTGAGTAGATACTGCACAACGCAGCACGGTGCATTTTGCGGTTCACTTTTTGAGAGAAGTTCTCTTCAGGTGAATTCGGGAACGCACGTCCGCCTCCACGCCAGATTGGCGATGAAGTCATACCTGAACGCGCACGACCCGTACCTTTTTGACGCCAAGGCTTTTTGGTTGAGTGCTTAACCGTTTCACGGTTTTTCTGAGCACGATTACCAGAACGCGCATTGGCTTGATATGCCACGACGATCTGGTGGATCAACGCTTCGTTGTATTCGCGACCGAAAATTTCATCCGACACAGACAACGCGCTAGCTTGACCTTGAGCGTTTAAGAGCTTGATATCCATTATTTAGCCCCTTTCGCTTTGACAGCGGTACGCACGATAATGTTGCCGTTTTTCGCGCCTGGAACAGCACCCTTAACCAGCAGCAAACCACGCTCCGCGTCTACGCGTGCGATTTCCAAGTTTTGAACCGTGCGGTTAACATCACCCATGTGACCCGTCATGCGCTTACCCGGAAATACACGACCTGGATCTTGCGCCATACCGATAGAACCCGGAACATTGTGCGAACGAGAGTTACCGTGCGTTGCACGACCCGATGAGAAATTATAACGTTTGATGGTACCAGCATAACCTTTACCAATGGTCACGCCCGATACGTCGACTTTTTGACCAACCTCAAAGATTTCAACCGATACATTGGAACCCGCAGACAACTGAGCCAAAGCGTCAGCGTCCATACGGAATTCTTTGGTGAAGGAACCAGCCTCTACACCCGCTTTAGCCAAATGACCAACTTGAGCCTTGGCAACGCGAGACGCACGGCGGGTACCGTAAGTAACCTGAACAGCGGCATAACCATCTGCTTCAGGCGTCTTGATTTGGGAAACGCGGTTGTTCGACACATCCAACACAGTTACTGGAATAGACTCGCCATCCTCAGTAAAAATGCGGGTCATACCGACCTTACGTCCCAATAGACCCAGTCCATTGTGAATCATTTTTAACTCCATTCCCGACTACGATTGGTCAGGACCTTATTTAACTGACACATGCCGCTCAAAAATTATTTCGCAACGTTTTTGACGACAGCACGCACGCAACGACCTCGAATTTATCGAGATAGCTTTTCATGATAATATAATTCAAATGTTTTTACAAGCGCAATCAAGGATTTGTCTATGATTTTGGTCTTTTATACGGCTTTTGAAAGTTTTTTCAACTTCTAACATACACTATTTGAAGCATTCCAGGAAAACCGCATGCTAAAAAACCGAAAGCACATCCATTGGATGTGCTTTCGGTTTTAAACAACTGGCTTATCGATGAAATCAATAATTAAACTTTGATTTCCACGTCCACGCCCGCAGGCAAGTCCAACTTCATCAAAGCATCCACTGTTTTTTCGGTTGGATCAACAATGTCCATCAAGCGTTGATGTGTACGAATTTCGAATTGATCGCGTGAAGTTTTATTCACGTGCGGTGAACGCAATACGTCAAAACGTTGAATACGAGTCGGCAAAGGTACCGGACCTTTAACAATCGCACCCGTGCGTTTTGCGGTTTCAACGATTTCAGCCGCAGATTGATCGATCAAACGATAGTCGAATGCTTTCAAACGAATACGAATTTTTTGCTTAGCCATTTTTTGCTTTCCAAAGAACGAGGTGATTGCTCACCGATTAAATAAAGAACATTCATCAAGCAGAGCAAGGCAGCGCACCGCCCGCTCTGGTATTACTTTAATTACGCAGTAATTTTAGCCACCACGCCAGCGCCGACGGTACGGCCGCCTTCAC
>CAYZVI010000263.1:0-1974 GCA_964481695.1 uncultured Hydromonas sp.
GCGCCGGATTTAAAACCAAACAAGCTGATTGCCGCCGCCACCGCCAATTCAAAGAAATTACTCGCACCGATTAAAGCCGATGGACAGGCGACGTTGTGTTTTTCTCCAGCCAGACGATTAAGCCAATACGCCAAACCCGAATTGAAAAACACTTGAATCAAAATCGGCACAGCGAGCATGGCGATAATCAGCGGCTGATCAACGATCGCCTGCCCCTGAAACGCAAACAGCAACACCAGCGTCAACAACAAAGCCAAAATCGAATAATGACCAATGCGATTCATGGCCTGATCAAAAGCTGCCTGACCTTTACGCAACAGCGCTTTGCGCAAAATCTGCGCCAAAATCACAGGAATCACAATGTACAGCACCACCGAAATCAGCAACGTATCCCACGGAACAGTGATGGCCGACAGCCCCAATAACAACCCGACCATCGGCGCAAAGGCAAAAATCATGATGGTGTCGTTCAACGCCACTTGCGAGAGCGTAAACAGCGGTTCGCCATTGGTCAAGCGGCTCCAGACAAACACCATCGCGGTACAGGGCGCCGCCGCGAGTAAGATCAATCCGGCGATGTAGCTGTCCAATTGATCGGCAGGCAAATACGGAGCAAATACATGGCGAATAAAAATCCAACCGAGCAAAGCCATGGAAAACGGTTTGACCAGCCAGTTAACAAACAAGGTCACACCGATGCCGCGCCAATGGGATTTCACCTGATGGAGCGCAGCAAAATCAATTTTCATCAACATCGGAATAATCATCACCCAGATGAGCACGCCTACCGGTAAATTCACCTGTGCCACTTCCATCGCGCCCAAGGCATAAAACACACTCGGAAACCATTGCCCCAGCGCGATGCCAACCACGATACACAAAGCGACCCAAACGCTGAGGTAACGCTCAAAAACACTCATACCTTGAGTCAATGGCGCACCACAGGATGGTGCATCATTGGTTTGCATCTTATTTTGTCCGGCTACGCTCACTTATTTCCCCTCAACTTGGATATATTCATTTTGCACCTGAGGAGTGGCTTCACCGACCACTTGACCAATTTGTTTGACTTCATGGCGAATAGCATTTGCATCCAAAACATCCAATGGCAAATTCACAAATAGATGCACACGATTCATAATCTGGCGGAAAGTTTTAGCAAAATCAGCGCGGCGTTCCTCCTCTGTGCCCGATACGCCCGGATCAGCAAACCCCCAATGCGCGGTCATTGGAACGCCCGGCCATATTGGACAAGTTTCACCCGCTGCGTTATCACACACCGTAATCACAAAATCCATTTGTGGCGCGTCCGCAGTGGCGAATTCATCCCAGCTCTTGCTGCGTAATGTTTCAGTCGCATAGCCAATCGACCGCAATTGCTCTATCGCCAATGGATTGACCTTACCCGACGGTTTACTGCCTGCGCTATAAGCCTTGAACCGGCCCTTGCCCATCACATTAATCAAACCTTCGGCCATGACACTGCGCGCGGAATTACCCGTACACAAAACCAATACGTTATACACCTTGCTCATGTAAACCACCTCTTCATCTAAAAATGTTCAAAACCATATATTCAAATCAGATAGCTCAGCGACAATCCACGCCCGCACAGCAATTCTCAGTTAAAAAACCGATCAACTCATGCATCAGCTGGGTGTCTGCACGATAAATCACAAAGCGCCCCACCGACTCGCTACTCACCCAGCCTGCATAGCTTAACTCTTTTAAGTGAAACGACAATGACGACGGCGCAATGCCTGTCATCTCACTAATTTTGCCTGCGCTCAATCCCTCTGTCCCTGCTTGGACCAGAAGACGAAAAACCGTTAGGCGCGACTCTTGCGCCAACGCAGATAGATATGAAGTTGCGTTTTTTATTTCCATATTTCAATTATATTTGAAATATGGAAATAATGCAAACAATAAGACATTCAAAAAAATAGCGTGATCTCCTCACGCTATTTTTATTTT
>CAYZVI010000264.1:0-1967 GCA_964481695.1 uncultured Hydromonas sp.
TGGCGTTCATCGCCGCGCCGATGCTGACCGAGCCGGAATCCACGCGCACATGGTGGCCGAATACGTCCGGCAGGACTTTGGTGGTGTCACTGACGGTGAGCTGCCCTTGCGGATGCGCGAGCACGCCCTGATCGCCGACCTGACCACCGGATTCAGCGTAGAACGGGGTTTTGTCGAGGATGACGATGCCGCTCTCGCCTTGATTCAGTTGCGTCACGGTTTCGAGTTTGTCATCGGCTGTGCGGTACAGTGCGAGCACGTTGAGGTTATTGCCATGCGTGCCGTCGTAGCCGGTGAATTGGGTTTTCGCGCCATCGTATTCGATTTTGGCATCCATTTTGAATTTACCCGCAGCGCGTGCGGCTTCTTTCTGCGCGTTCATCGCCGATTCAAAGCCCGCCGTATCCACCGCAAAACCGCGCTCGCGGCAAACATCGCCGGTCAAATCAAGCGGGAAGCCAAAGGTGTCGTGCAGTTTGAACGCCACGTCGCCCGAGAGCATACCGCCCGCAGGTAAAGCCGCCAGCTCAGTGTCGAGAATGTCCATGCCGTTGGCAATGGTTTCGAAGAATCGTTCTTCCTCTTGCAACAGGGTTTGCGTGACCATACTTTGTTTCGCCGCGAGGTTCGGGTAGGCTTCGCCCATTTCGTTCACCAGCGGCGCAACGAGTTTGTGGAAAAAAGGTGTGCGCACGCCCAGCTTGTATCCATGTCGAATCGCACGGCGAATAATGCGGCGCAGCACGTAGCCACGGCCTTCGTTGCTCGGAATCACGCCATCTGAGACGAGGAATGAGCACGCGCGAATATGGTCAGCGATCACGCGCAGCGATGGGTTGTCGGTGTCAGCGCAGCCGGTTTCGCGCGCAGCCGCGCCGATCAAGTTGGCAAACAGGTCAATCTCATAGTTCGAATGCACGCCCTGCAAAATCGCCGCCAAACGCTCCAAACCCATACCGGTATCCACGCACGGCGCAGGCAATTTCACCACCGAGCCGTCTTCTTTCATATCAAACTGCATGAAGACGTGGTTCCAAATTTCGATGAAGCGGTCGCCATCTTCATCCGGCGAACCCGGAGGGCCACCCGCGATGTGCGGACCGTGATCATAGAAAATCTCACTGCACGGACCACATGGGCCGGTGTCGGCCATCATCCAGAAATTATCCGATTTGTATTTGCCACCCTTGTTATCGCCAATGCGAATCACGCGCTCAGGCGGCAGACCGATGACCTGCGTCCAGATGTCGTAGGCTTCGTCGTCATCAATGTACACGGTGGCCAACAGGCGCTCCGGCGCGAGGCCGTAGACTTTAGTCAACAGCTCCCAGCCCCACTCGATGCTCTCTTTTTTGAAATAATCGCCGAACGACCAGTTGCCCAGCATTTCAAAAAAAGTGTGGTGACGCGCGGTATAGCCGACGTTTTCCAGATCATTGTGCTTGCCACCCGCGCGCAAGCAAGCTTGCACCGAGGTGGCGCGATTGTAATTGCGCTTGTCTAAACCGAGGAAGACATCCTTGAACTGCACCATACCTGAGTTCGTGAACATCAGCGTTGGGTCGTTGGCTGGGACGAGTGAAGACGACGGCACGACGGTGTGGCCGCGTTCGGCGTAAAAATTGAGAAATTCGGAGCGAATTTGTGCGACTTGCATAATGATCCTAAAAATACGGGAAATGAGTTATAAACCCACGCATTATATAGGATTCGGGCGAATTGGCGAAGGGGTTATGGATTTTAGGATCAGGAGTTCGTAGGGCGGTGCAAATGCAACGTATGTCGGATACAAGTATCCGACATACGTCCTGTGAATTACTGTTGTAGATGTAACTAAGTCTGCCTAATCAATGTATCTCGCGCCAATTGACCATGCAGTTTCCACGAAGTCGAGCCAAACGTCGCTGTCAGGCAAATGAACGCTTCTTTTTTCAGGGAGGTTTGCTGTTTGAGCGTTTGCGTGCAAA
>CAYZVI010000265.1:0-1959 GCA_964481695.1 uncultured Hydromonas sp.
GGACTTGTGTTGATTCTACTTTTAGATGCCGCCCTTTTAGGGGGTATTACCATTGTGTTCAAGTAATAACTCCTTTGCCGATTTATATTGCTCTAACTATACTTATGCGTCAACATGACACATAACATAATTTAATAACGGCGTATAACATTCTGACTTACCTAATAACTATTTGATTAAATTAACTAAAAAAACACTATCAGTGCGTTATACAACCTAAATATGAACAAAAGACATCATCCATATTTTCTCTGATTTTATATCATTTTTCGTATCAAAAACAGAACCTTTACCCGACCGAATCAAAAAAATTATTGATTCCCCATCGACAACCCCACCGCCAGCACATCTATCAATGCGAGCTGCAAAATCCGCGTGAGCATGGCGGGTTTGATGTGTTGGCGTTGTTCGTCGGTGTTGAGGATAATGAGGGTGTCGGTTTTTTTGGCGAGCGGGGTTTTGGCCGGCGCCATGCTGATGATACACGCACCGTGGGATTGGGCGAGTTCGGCCGCTTCGATAAGCTCGGGCGTTTCGCCCGAGCGTGAGATGAAAAAGGCGATGTCTTGCGCCCCCAGCCGTGAGGCGCAGAGGTTCATCATGTAGGCGTCGGTTCGGGCGGCAGCGTTGATACCGGAGCGGATGAGTTTGTACTGCGCGTCGTCGGCGACGGGCGCGGAGCTGCCCAGACCAAACACATCGACGCGGCGCGCGCTTTGTAGGCTGACTATGGCTTGCTCGATGGCTTGGGCGCAGACTTCTTGGCGCAGGGTGAGCAGCGCGCTGGCGGTATTGCCCAGTACTTTGTCGGCGATGTCGGCGACGCTGTCATTGGCACGCAGCGCGGCGAACTGTACGGCGGATTCGCCACTGAGCGAGCCGGAGAGTTTGATTTTGAAGTCTTGCAGTCCATCACAGCCCATGCTGCGGCAGAATCGGATCACGGTGGGCTGGCTGACTTGCGCGAGCTGGGCGATTTGGTGAATCGGGCTGTTGACGAATTGTTCCGGTGCGGCCAGTGCACAGTCGGCAACGCGCGCTTCTGATTTACTCAGTTGCGCGCGGGCATTGCGTATGCGTGCCAGCCAGACGCCTTCACTGTTGGTCTGTTGGCCTTGGTGTTGATTCATGAGGTTTACAGTTCTTCGTGCCAGTTATGTCCGTCGCGCGCGACCAGTGCATTGGCCGCCGGTGGTCCCCATGTGCCGCTGGCGTAGGTTTTCGGCGCGATGTCTTGTTCAGTCCATGTGTCCATGATCGGCTCGACCCAGCGCCATGCTTGCTCCTGTTCGTCACGACGCACGAACAGGGATAAGTTGCCAGACAGCGCGTCCAGCAGCAGTCGCTCGTAGCCGTCCATGCGGCGCTCGGAGAAGAAATCATCGGCATCCATGTCCAAATGCACGGTGCCGAGTTTCATGCTGTTACCCGGGCGTTTGACCAGACAGTACATGCGGATGGATTCTTCCGGCTGTAATTCAATGACGAGGCGATTCGCGCCTGCGGGCATTTTGCCGATGAGCTCGTACGGCACGGATTTGAATACGATGACAATTTCAGCGAGACGCTTGGGCATGCGTTTGCCAGTACGCAGGTAGAACGGTACGCCGGCAAATCGCCAGTTATTGATCTCGGTTTTGAGCGCGACGTAGGTTTCGGTGTTGCTGTCCCCCGGTACACCCTGCTCTTGCAAATAGCCTTGTACTTCTTTACCCTGTGATACGCCCGCGACGTATTGACCGCGCACGACATCGTTGACCACGGTATCAGCCGTCCACGGTTTGAGCGCGCGCAGTACGCCGAGTTTTTCATCGCGGATGTTGTCCGCGTCCATCGTTGCCGGTGCGTTCATGGCGACGAAGCAGAGTAATTGCAGCAGATGATTTTGCACCATATCGCGCAGCGCGCCGGTCTGATCGTAGAACTCAGCGCGGCGCTCCACGCCCAATTCCTCAGAAA
>CAYZVI010000266.1:0-1950 GCA_964481695.1 uncultured Hydromonas sp.
AGTCTACCGGAAAACTCTAGTTATCAGTGCTACTGTTTTTAGGGAGGGTTACACTACCAAAATGCCTATTAGAAAATTTTGATTAGACCTTAAACTGGTGTAAAACACCCATGCAAAATGCGCCACTAAAAAAATGGCGTAATAGCGCCAGTCATATTTATCCCCCACGAGCTTTTTAACCAAAAACAAGTAAGCCAATAGCGGTGCCCACTGGGTATATGCTAAGTCCGTATAGCTCTCATAAATAACTGCGGTATCGCTCCTATGCAGATAGGTAGCAACAACAATTACGGCTACGGTAACCGATAAAACAATAAAAATATTAGTTGAGGGGGTTGTACTAGAAAATATGCTACCCACTGCAATCAGACTCATTTAGAGCTCTCCTTTATTCTGAAAATAACAATTAGAAAGTAGCCCAGCCCATACAACAATCACTCCAGATCAGCACTGCAATGCGCTACAAACCATATTTTGTCCGCCACTAACTACGACCATTCATTCTCCTGATTTTTGCGACAAACTATGTCGCTTATGCGTTGAACTAAGTTACTATTCTGCTTACACGCTTGGTAATCTATGAAAGCAAATGGATTATTCGGTGAGTAGCGACGTGATATGACGCCTGTAATGGCAAAATTGAATCGTTGTGCAGAATGCCAACATCCTTAAATATGAATCGCATCATGTATACGCTCAGTAAATCTAAAGTCATCGCTCATTTACAATGCCCTAAACGTCTTTGGTTGCAGGTGCATCGTCCTGATTTGATGGAGCCCATTGATACACCCCAAATACAAAATGGCTATGCGGTGGGTAACTTGGCACAATCCGTATTATCCGTAGGTCAAAAGCAAATAATTGATATCGAAAAGCTCGGATTTGAGCGCGCATTTACATTAAGTAAAGATTTACTTCAAATCCCCGAAAAGACGATTTGTGAAGCAGGTTTTCAGGCTGATTTCACTCACAGTGAGCATGGTTTCAGGGCAATTGCATTTGCTGACATCTTGCGACCACATGATGCGATTCAAAATGCCTGGCATATGATTGAGGTGAAATCATCTACATCCGTGAAACCCTACCAACAGAACGATATTGCTGTTCAATACGTGCTTTCCCAAAAGATGGGCGTGGCCGTGGCACAGATAAGTATTGCTCATATTGACAGCAGTTGGGAATATCAAGGAGATGCGCAATATCAAGGCATATTTACCTTAAGCGATCAAACTGACTGGGTAAGGGCGCATGAGAAAGATGCGCTGAACTGGATTCATTCGGCGCATGAAACGCTTTTGAGTCAGGAAGAGCCAAAAAACCATACGGGCGGGCATTGCGCGGATCCATTTGAATGTCCATTTATCGCTTATTGCACCCATCAAGAAATCCCTAACCCCCATCCACAGCCTGCCACATGGTTGCCACGACCCAGTAAGGCCATCAAACAATGGATTAGTGAAAATCCTGAATTAGGCATTGGTCAAGTGCCTGCTGAAATGCTAAACGCACAGCAACTTTTGGTTCAAAAAGCCACTTGCAACAACTCTGTTTTTCATGATCATTCAGCATGTAATGAAGCTTTATCTAAGGCTGTCTTCCCCTATTATTTTATCGATTTTGAAACCAGCAACGATGTCATTCCAAAATTCGCTGGAGCACGCCCTTATCAGCAAATACCCTTTCAATGGAGCGCCCACGTCTTAACCCTTGATAAAAAGCAGAACAAAGGCTACCAATTGTTGCACCATGAGTTTCTGGACTTAACGGGAAAAGATCCTCGTCGAGCGTTTATTGAGCAATTGATAGATACCTGTGGTGAAACTGGAAGCATTTTTGTTTATAACGCCGCATTTGAAAATCGCATATTACGAGAGTTAAAAACGATCGCTCCAGATTTAACCGAACAAATTGATGGGCTTATTGATCGCGTTATAGATTTGCTTCCAATCA
>CAYZVI010000267.1:0-1945 GCA_964481695.1 uncultured Hydromonas sp.
TATAGTATTGAACCGAATCTACTCGCAGTATCCGCTGTTGAGCTGATGCAACGTCACCACATCAATCAGATTTTGGTGGTCAATGAACAGCAGCAACTCGTCGGCGCTCTAAACGTACACGACTTGTTCGCCGCCAAAGTAATGTAATGAAATGAACGGAACCCAATCATGACCCACCGCTCCAGCTTCTCGATGACCAACGATGCCCTGTACCGCCCAGTCGGCGCGCGACCGAGCGATGATGTGGTCGCGCGTGCGGCGCGCGTGCGCTTGCTAATTCTGGACGTGGATGGCGTGCTGACCACCGGCTATCTGGATTACGATGATCAGGGTGAAGCCACCAAATCATTTTATGTACAGGATGGCTTGGGACTGCAATTGTTACGCCAACAAGGGATCGTATTGGCGATCATCAGTGGGCGTGACTCAAAAGTCACTGCGTCACGCGCTGCGGATCTAAAAATCCATCACGTGCTGCAAGGCGCGCAGGATAAGGGCGCTGCGCTGGCACAACTGCTGGATGCCGTTGGCATTACAGCACGCGAATGCGCCTACATCGGTGACGACGTGATTGACCTGCCGATTCTGCGCGCGGTTGGTTTTGCTGTGAGCGTGCCGAACGGCCATGTGCTTGCTCGCGAAGCGGCACACTGGGTTACCGCACAGGGTGGTGGTGCCGGTGCAGTGCGAGAGCTGTCCGAATTGATTTTATATGCACAAGATAAACTGCTGACCGCATACGCGCCGTATTTGGCAACGCCAAATGCCGAGCAACCCCGACTGGAGATCGTCTAATGGCAAACGGCTGGAACAATGGATGGCGGTACTGGCGGCGATTTAACCTGCCAAACATCATCTACATCTTAATTTTGCTTGCCATCATGGCATTGAGCTACTGGTATGTGCGCAAAGATGCCGCTTCCAAACCTCAACCACCGGCCAAGCAAACAGACCGCATGGATGGATTTGCCGAACAAGCCGAACTGACTCAAACCAGCAAAGATGGCACCTTGTTGTACCATGCCTCCATGAGTAATATCGAACACTTTGGTAACAATGATCTTTCTGGAAAGTCGGTTTATTTGATTGCCACCAGCGACAAACAACCCCGTGTGACCGTTCATGCCAATCAAGCGGTTTGGCACGGCCAAGCACAAACCGTTGATCTAACCGGCCAAGTCATCCTGACGCGTGAAGCCGATAGCAAAGACCCTGACAGCCGAGCCATGGTGCTTACCACAGAGAAAATGACCGTGGATATGGCCCAAGGCTTGGCCAGCAGCGACGAAGCATTTACCATGAAGCAGGGCGAAAGCGTGCTCCATGGCAAACGCTTTCGCTACGATTATCAATTGCGCGACTTGAGCATGGGTGGATCGGACGGCGGTCGCATCAAGGCTCAGATCGTGAATGCGGGCAAATGAATATGCCGCTGTAATATAAAATAGGACACACATATGACATATTTTTCCAAGCCCACTCAGCTGATGCGCACATGGCTGCTGCTATTGGCTTTTAGCTTGCCCATCAGCCTGAGCCATGCGCAGTCGGCGCCACTGACCGATCGCGGACAGCCGATTACCATCGAAGCCGACGCCGTCACCTACCGCGATGTGACACAGACCAGCACCTTTACAGGACGCGTTGTCATGACACAAGGCTCCATGCAAATTCAGTCCAGTACGATTGAAGTCATCATCACACCCGAAGGCTACCACTACGCCACAGCCAAAGGCGGCGCCAACGGCTTGGTGCGCTTTCGTCAAAAACGAGCCGGCGCCAGCGATTGGATGGAAGGACAGGGCGAACAACTGCTGTACGACAGCAAAACCAATGTCGTGACCCTATCCAAACGCGCCCAAGTACGCCGCGTGGACGCACAAGGCAAACTGATGGATCAGATCAATGGCGAAGAATTGACCTACAACCAACTCACCGAAGTATT
>CAYZVI010000268.1:0-1930 GCA_964481695.1 uncultured Hydromonas sp.
CACAAATAACCGCCCGGCCAGCCCTCAGGCAAGGAGCCACCACCACCTTCTTTAAACTTACTGTCAGGAGAGCAGCCCAAATGGGTACATACGCCCACCATAACCATGATGTCTTTATGCTCAGGGCGGCAACGAAATTCATTATTGCAGTAATCCGGCAATGGCATGCTGTATGGGTTTTCAGATTTAGGATCAGCCAAATCTCCATCGTGTTTGTGCAGATTGGCGGTCATCTCTTCGGTACGTCGCATCACCCAGACCGGCTTACCGCGCCACTCTGCGACTTTTTGCTCGCCCGGCTTGAGATCACCGATTTCGATTTCAACCGGCCCGCCACTTGCTTTGGCTCGAACCGATGGTGCAAAACTGGCCACCATTGGCACTGCCATCGCGCATGCACCTAAAGCCCCCACACCGCCCGTCGCAATCAGAAGATTGCGGCGTTCTTTATCTTGCAGGTCTTTTGGATTTTGATCGCTCATAAACGACCCCCATATCTAAGATTAACTAAAATAAAAACGACAAAACGAGATTGCTGTGTCTAAATTTTGAACGAAGGAACTACATATGCTCATGATTTTTACACAAATAACCCTATTATTGTATCGTAAACTCGTCGACACTCAAAGCCCATTTATACTGAAACTTGCTGAAAATTATGAATTTTCGAGGCCTACACGCCACATTATGGAGAAAAAAGATATAATCGCGCCGTGGTTATTTCTATAAATCATATATACAAGACAGATATCGCTACGATTGTGTGTAATCCATTTTTTTGAGAGGAAGAATTTATGTGGAAAGAATTTAAAGATTTTGTTATGAAAGGCCCGGTTTTAAGTTTGGCAGTTGGTGTGATCATCGGCGCGGCTTTTGGCAAAATCATCGACTCAATGGTGAAAGACATCATCATGCCGCTGGTGGGCGCGATTTTTGGTAAAGTTGACTTTACCAACCTGTTTGTGGTTTTGGGTGATGTGCCAGCTGGCGTACCACACACGTACGACGCTTTGACCAAAGCGGGTGTTAATGTATTGGCCTATGGTAACTTCATCACCATTCTGATTAACTTTTTGTTGCTGGCTTTGGGTGTATTTGCATTGGTTAAATTTGCCAACAAGGTTGCTCCTGAAAAAGCTGACGAACCAGAAGGCCCTACTGAAGATGTGGTTTTGTTGCGCGAAATCCGTGACAGCCTGAAAAAATAATCAATAGAGATAAACACAAAGCAATCTGTCGTAAAAATGCCACTGGTGAGTACCAGTGGCTTTTTATTTAAAACCATAAAACCTATAAGGTCTATGAGGTCTATGAGGTAATTCGCACACGCACCTTAACTCTCTGCCCTATGCACCGCGTGTCATGCGACACAAAACGCACATTCGATACCGCAGCACGGATTTCTCGCAAATAACGGCTGCCCTCACCCGCCTGATTGACCAACGAGACAAATTGCGCACCTGAACCGGTACGCTCCACCCAAACCGCCACATCCAAACCCGATGCAGTATTTGCATTCGCCGGCTTAACCGTTGCCGCGCAATCAAGCGGCGCATCAGAACCGTTCGCGCCATTTGCGGCGCTGCCATAATTTCCTCTTCCACCACCCTGAACGCCACCCACTCCTGAAGAAGCAGTACCCGCGCTAACCGCAGCACTGCTGGACGTGCCTGATGAACTGCTTGAAGAACCTTGTTGCAGACCATTGCGCGGATTATCCAAGTGACTCACTGTATTATTGACTGACGTAGAGGGAGTTAACTCAGTAGACGCAGGCGGTTTTTGTGCTGACGAATCGGCTGGCGCAGGATGATCCGCCTGTGGCACACTACGCTGTGCAGATGCGCTGATCTGACCACTGACGCGGGAGTTCCCTGATATTGCCACTTGCCCGCCCACCGCTCCAGACAAACCAGCCGCATCAGCCACT
>CAYZVI010000269.1:0-1930 GCA_964481695.1 uncultured Hydromonas sp.
TTTAATAGGACGTTTTTCGTCCCAAAAGATTAATCACAATCATCCCCGTGCGAACAACGGCGAAGCTGCAAAAGCATTCATGGGTTCGGCATCATGTATTGTTTGCCACAACTGTTCACCCAACAACTGCGCCAAATTAACAGGTACAGCATTACCAATCTGGCGCATTGCTTCACCCCACGCACCATTGATTTGAAAATCAGCAGGGAAAGTTTGCAGCAGCTTTGCTTCATGCACGGTGAAGTAACGCACCGAACCATCATGGTAACGCAACATATTTTCACCACCTGGTACGCCATGATCCCCAGCTTTCAAAGTTTTAGCAGGTAAATCCTGATCACTGCCCGTATGCCCCGGATAAACTCGCGCTCCATCACGAAACAAATGATCAGTCAGGTTGTGTTCTGAACGTGGATCAGGCAAATGCCCCACGCTATCACGCACCGTCTGCCACGCTGTTGTTACAGGTTGCAAGGCTTGCTGTCGCATTTGCTTGACCATTTTTTGCTGGGTGGTCGTCAACATCGGCTCATCCACTGGCAAACCGTGTCGAACCCAATATTCACCCGTGACAAACTTATCCCACAGCAATCGCTGCTCGGAATGTGTAGCAATCGGAAATTGCCAGTTCACTGCAAGATCATCACGAATGCCGACTAAAAATACCCGTTCGCGCTGCTGCGGAATCCCATAATCAGCCGCATTCAACAGTTGATAACTCACCTTATATTTCAAACCTTGGTAAGTCGGAAATATTAACTTACGCAATAACTGCAAATGCAACGACCAATCCAAACCAAACTTGGGTTTAAAATCAGGGTACGTCAGGCGCAATACAATGTATTCAAAATAATCTGCAAACGATTGACGCAACAAACCTTTCACGTTTTCAAAAATAAAAGCCTTGGGCTGTAACTCACGAATCGCCTGAATCGCATACGGAAACATATCGCGCTGATCACGCTCTGCCTGATGCTTCCCACCCAATGAAAAAGGCTGGCATGGCGGTCCACCTACTACGACATCCACACCCGCAACATCCGTAAACGTAAAATCCCGTATATCACCAATGAATATCTTTTCACTACCAAAATTCTGCTGCAAAGTCGCACAAGCGTGCTTATTCCACTCCACTAAACGCACATGCTCAAAACCTGCTTGTTCCAAGCCTTTTGCCAAACCACCTGCGCCCGAAAACAACTCTAGGGTTTTCATTATATTGCACCCAATATTTGCAAGTGCTTGGCGATTCTCATGGAAATTTCATCGGGTGTGGCACAATGCCCCTTACACTTATCCGCCCACGCACGCCCCACATGCATCACATCCCAATCGGACTTAGCCTGTTCATAACGGCCCTTGCCTGGGTCGTGATTTCCAAAACCATCTACCACTGTATTCCACAAAGGTTTATGCAACTTAATCAATGCCGCTTCTAACGTACCAATCATGTCCGATGCTTCACCCTCCACAATCACAAAACGGCACTTGAAATCATCCAATACCAAGTTGTCAGTTGCACTAATACTACGGGCATGTTCACGCAAGCGGTTATGCAACTCACGCGACTGGTTTAAAACATCATCCGACAAACGCGCCTGCCGCCAACCTTTCGGCACGGCTTTTCCCACATAAATCGGCACGTTATAAGCCAAACGATTCACTGCCGCATATTGCTGATAAGGATCAAAACAACCCGTGTAATAAATGGCATACACGCCTGTTCCCCCAAAAGATTCAGGCGGTGGCAGCGCGTGCACAGGTGTACCATTGAAAAAACGCACAGCATCCTTCACCAACTCGGCAAAAGCCAAGCTGGTGTAGATGTGCTTGCTACGATCAAACACCAAATCGAACATAAGTATTTACTGGCAAGCTTCGCAGTCGGGGTCGAGCAGTGAGCACGCTTTCGGTGCTTCCGAACCAACCG
>CAYZVI010000270.1:0-1918 GCA_964481695.1 uncultured Hydromonas sp.
GCTTCATCACTCCATCTCAAAAATAGCCAAACTACCGCGAAGATTCGGCAAGAAACGTACTTCCTGCTGATCGTGCAGCACTACACGACGTGTCACACGACAATTGAGGTCGCGTGCGAGGATTTCAAAATCATTCAGCGTGAGCACACGTACATTCGGCGTGTTGTACCACTCATACGGCAAAGTTTTTGACACCGGCATGCGTCCGCGCAACACGGACAAACGATGCGCCCAATAACCAAAATTCGGCACAGATACGATGGCTTTTTTGCCCACACGCACGATTTCGCGCATGATGTTCTCAGTCTCATGCACCGCCTGCAAGGTCAGAGACAGCACGACCACATCGAAACTATCGTCGCCAAACCACGATAAGCCAGATTCCAAATCCTGCTGCAACACATGCAGACCTTTGGCGACACAGGCCGCGATATTGCTGTCATTTTTTTCAATGCCGTAGCCGGTGACACGACGCTCGCGGATCAATTTTGCCAACAGTGTACCGTCGCCACAACCCAAATCGAGCACATGTGCGCCCTCGGGTATCCAACGGCTGATCACATCAAAATCGGGGCGATCCATGCCCGCCAATACAGCGGCGGGGTTGAATGGCTGTACTGCCGCAGCAGATGCAGATGAATGGATTTGACTCATATTACACCTCCTGCGCCACGGTAATATTATTGAAATATGCGCGCACCACATTGTGATAACGTTCATCACACATCAAAAACGCATCGTGCCCATGCGGCGCGTCGATTTCGGCATACGCCACATTTTTACGGTTTTTCACCAGCGCCTGCACCAGATCATGGCTGTGCTCGGGCGAGAATCGCCAATCGGTGGTGAACGACACCACCAAAAAATCCGCCTGCACGCGCTCAGTCGCGCTGTACACGTCGGCTTGCGGGTTTTTATTGCCATCCGCCTTGGCCAAGTCAAAATAATCCAGCGCGCGGGTAATCAGTAAATACGTATTCGCATCAAAGTAGGTCGCGAATTTATCGCCCTGATAATGCAAATACGATTCGATTTCAAAATCCACGCCGTAGTCAAAACGATACGAATCACGCACCTGATCCTGCGCGTGCTCGAGCGGGCGCAACTCACGACCAAATTTCTCCGCCATATCGTCGTCGGACAAATACGTGATGTGCCCGATCATGCGCGCCACGCGCAGACCGTTTTTCGGCACCACACCGTGTTCGTAAAAATGCCCGCCGTGAAAATCGGGGTCGGTCAAAATCGCCTGACGCGCCACGTCGTTAAACGCAATATTCTGCGCCGACAAACTCGTGCTCGACGCAATCACCACGCAGTAGCGCAATAACTCCGGATAACGCACACTCCACGCCATCGCCTGCATCCCACCGAGCGAGCCGCCCATCACCACTGCCCACTGCGCAATGCCGAGCGCGTGCATCAGGCGTTTTTGCGCATCAACCCAGTCCTCCACCGTGACCACAGGAAAATCCGCACCATACGGTTTACCGGTATCAGGGTTGGCGTGCATCGGGCCGGTGGAACCAAAGCACGAACCCGGATTATTCACGCCGACCACGAAAAATCGGTTGGTATCCACCGGTTTGCCCGGGCCGACCATATTGTCCCACCAGCCCGCATCGCCATTCTCATACATCCCCGCGACATGGTGCGAGGCGTTCAATGCGTGACAAATCAATACGGCATTGTCGCGCGCCGCGTTCAACGTGCCGTAGGTTTCATACATCAGCGTGTAATCGCGCAAGGACGCGCCGCTTTGCAACGGCAACGGCTCGCTAAAATGCAGCGTCTGCGGTATCGGTCTCAAAACCTCGGTCTGGCTTGTGTGTATTTGGCTCATGTGTGTCTGTCTCATGATGTGCCCATAAAAAAACCCAAGTTACATCTGGTCAATTGAAAAACTGCCAAACGCCAC
>CAYZVI010000271.1:0-1909 GCA_964481695.1 uncultured Hydromonas sp.
ACGCATTGGATGAAGCGGGGGTGGTTGCGAAATTTGGCGTGCCGCCGGAGCGCATGATTGACTATCTGACGCTGGTGGGCGACAGCGTAGATAACGTCCCGGGCGTGGATAAAGTCGGCCCGAAAACCGCTGTGAAATGGCTGATCGAATATGGCACATTGGATAACATCATCGCGCAAGCCGATACGGTCAAAGGCAAAGTGGGCGAAAACCTGCGTGCGGCGCTGGATTGGATTCCACAGGCCAAACGGTTGGTGACGGTGGTGCGTGATTTGGATTTATCACCTTCCTTGCCAGATTGGAAAAACGTGCGTTACAACGAGCCCGATCACACAGAGCTACACGGGATTTATAGTCGTTCCGGGTTTAGAGCGTGGCTCAAAGAAACCGAAGAGCTGTTAGGGCAAGCGGCTGCACAGCCTGCGGCTAAGTCCGATGCGCCGATGGATGATCTATTTGCCGAACCTATTTCACCGCCTGCGGTTAAGGTCGCGCCCATGCCGTTGATGGAGGAAAGCGCAGAACCAAAAGAGCTCACGCCGTATCAAGTACAGGTCACCATCGTCAATACAGCAGAACTATTGGACGAGCTGTTCACAAAAATCACAGCAGCGGACTTGGTCGCACTGGATACCGAAACCACCTCGCTCAACTCGTTTAAAGCGCGCTTGGTCGGCCTGTCCTTTGTGATCACGGGTGATGCGGGCTGGTACGTGCCGGTGGCGCACGAAGGGATGCAAAGTATCGCCCAGCTCGATTTGGACACGGTTTTGGGCAAACTCAAACCGTGGCTGGAAAATCCGCAGCAGCATAAAATCGGTCAGCATTTGAAATACGACCGTCATGTGTTCGCCAATCATGGCGTACAGTTGCAAGGCGTGGTACACGATACGCTGCTCGAATCCTACGTGCTTGATTCGACCGCGCAGCATCGTTTGGACGCGATCGCCGCACGCTACATGCACGTTTCCAGTTTGTCGTACGAAGACTTGTGCGGCAAAGGCGTGAGCCAGATTCCGTTTGCACAGGTGGACATCGAAAAAGCCGCCACCTACGCGGTAGAGGATGCAGCCTTGTGTATCGCGCTGCATGCCATCATGTACCCGCAGATAGCGGCGGATGCCGGATTGAAAACCGTGTACGAAACCATCGAACTGCCGACTGCCGAAGTGCTGTACCGCATGGAGCGCAACGGCGTATTGCTCGACGTGAATGAATTGCACGCGCAATCGCATCATTTGGGACAAGCATTGTTGCAATTGGAGCAAACCGCGCATGAATTGGCCGGTCAGCCGTTTAATCTCAACAGTCCGAAACAAATCGGCGAAATATTCTTTGAAAAACTCGGCATGCCGGTGGTGAAAAAAACCAGCAAAGGCGCACCGAGTACGGACGAAGAAGTGCTGCAAAAACTCGCTGAGGACTACCCGCTGCCCAAAGCTATGCTCGAATATCGCGGTCTGTCCAAACTCAAATCCACCTACACCGACACGCTGCCGAGCATGATCGAGCCGAGCACGGGGCGCGTACATACTAACTACGCACAGGCGGTCGCGGTGACGGGACGATTGTCCTCGAACGAACCGAATTTGCAAAACATCCCGGTGCGCACCGAGCTGGGGCGCAAAATCCGTACCGCGTTTATCCCGCCCAAAGGCAGCGTCATGATGTCTGCGGACTACTCGCAGATTGAACTGCGCATCCTCGCGCATCTGTCGCAAGACCCCGGGTTGCTTGATGCGTTCCAAAAAGGTGATGACGTACACGCGCGTACCGCTGCGCAGATTTTTAATGTCGAGTTAAAAGACGTGAGCTTCGATCAACGCCGCATGGCCAAGGTGATTAACTTTGGCTTGATTTACGGCATGAGCGCGTTTGGCTTGGCGAATAACCTCGGTATTTCGCGCAC
>CAYZVI010000272.1:0-1905 GCA_964481695.1 uncultured Hydromonas sp.
TATCCGTCGCCCACACCTCGCCCGACGCGCCAACGCGTTTGGCAAAGGCAATCGCTAAATCCGCCGTGCCGCTGGCCAAATCCAGCATTTTCATACCCGGACGCGGCGCCACTCGATGGATCGTGAACATCTTCCACAAGCGATGCAAACCGCCGCTCATCACGTCATTCATAATGTCGTATTTACTCGCTACAGAGTGGAACACGTCGGCGACTTTCGACTCTTTTTCCTCTTCAGCGACCGTTTTATAGCCAAAATGCGTGGTACCTTCTGGTGACACAGAGGATGCAGCAGAGTCATGGGTGGTTTTATCAACGGCTTCGTTGGTTTTATCTGGGCTATTCATAATCATTTGGTAAAAGTTTGTGACCAATTCACCACTGCGTATCAAAATCTTCTACAAAAAAGCAGCGCACTCCGTGTAAAATGCGGGATTCAATTGTTCGGCAGCGGTACAAAACAAGCGGTGTCATTTTAAAGTATTTTCAGTCTTTACGGGAAAATAAAGCGCCGCGCCTTCCTTTATAAAACCCTACTCATGCCGAAAACCTCCTTATTAAAAACCCAAACGCCCTAAACCAACATCTTTGTCTCATGAGTTATTCCAAATACATCCTCACACTGTCCTGCCCTGATCAAATGGGCGTCGTGCATACCGTTTCCGGATTTTTATTCGAGCGCGGCGGCAACATCATCGACTCGGCACAGTTTAACGATGAGGACTCTGACCGATTTTTCATGCGTGTCAATTTTGAAGAACGTCGCCCAGAAGTGACTTTAGCGACACTTCAAGCTGAATTTGCACCGATTGCCGAACGTTTCCAAATGGAATGGCAACTGGTCGATGAGCGCGCCAAGCCACGCCTGATGATTATGGTGTCGAAAATCGGCCACTGCCTGAACGATCTGCTGTTTCGCCACAAATCGGGTAATTTGCCCGTGGATATCGTCGCCATCGTGTCCAATCACCCCGACTTTTATCAATTGGCCGCGTCGTACAACATTCCATTTCACCACCTACCACTATTGGGCGCCAATGCTGAAGAAAAAACCGCGCAAGAAGCCCGCGTACTGGAAATTTTTAACCAGCAAAAGGTCGACTTTGTCGTACTCGCACGCTACATGCAAATTCTCTCGAACGATATGTGCCAAGCCCTGAATGGTCGAGCGATCAATATTCACCACTCGTTTTTACCGAGCTTTAAAGGTGCCAAACCGTATCATCAGGCCTTTGCTAAAGGGGTGAAACTCATCGGTGCAACGGCTCACTTCGTCACCGCCGACTTGGACGAAGGCCCGATCATCGAGCAAGACATCGCCCGAGTCGATCACAGCATGACCCCGGACGAATTAACCGCAATCGGACGCGATGTCGAGTGCATTACGCTTGCTCGCGCGGTCAAATGGCATGCCGAACATCGAGTTTTATTGAACGGTAAAAAAACGGTTGTATTTAAATAAACCTGAGCCCAAGCAAACAAAAAGCCTTCATATTCTGAAGGCTTTTTTTGTCGGTGCTAAAACTAAGTTATTTCAGTTTACCATGACACTGTTTAAACTTCTTACCCGAGCCACACGGACACGGCTCATTGCGCCCAACGTGGAATACATTGCCGTGCTCATCGGTGTAAGTCGTGCCCGACGCTGGCGCTGAATTCTCTTCCTGCATATCCTCTTCACCCGCATGCTGCAAGTTCATGTGCGCTTGGACATCCTGCTCTTGCGCAATGATGTCATGCTCGGCACGTTCGACCTGTTCTTCCTCTTGAATCTGTACGTTCATCAACACGCCCGATACATTCGTTTTCACGCGATCAAGCATCATGCTAAAGAGTTCAAAGGCTTCGCGTTTGTATTCCTGCTTCGGATTTTTCTGCGCGTAACCACGCAAATGAATGCCCTGAC
>CAYZVI010000273.1:0-1887 GCA_964481695.1 uncultured Hydromonas sp.
CCCATGAACATTCGTCCGTTGCACGACCGAGTGATTGTTAAACGTGTTGAAGCCGAGCGCACCACTGCGTCTGGCATCGTGATTCCTGACAGCGCCACCGAGAAACCGGATCAAGGCGAAGTTTTGGCCGTAGGTCCAGGCAAACGCAATGACCAAGGCGCACAAATCGCTTTGGACGTTAAAGTGGGTGATCGCGTGTTGTTCGGCAAATACGCCGGCCAAACCGTGAAAGTAGACGGTAACGAAGTACTCGTGATGCGTGAAGAAGACATCATGGGTGTGATTCAGAACTAATTAAAAAAGTACCCTTTACTTTTTATATTCAAACATTTACGAAGGAAAAGTTATGCCAGCTAAACAAGTATTATTCGGCGATGCAGCCCGTGCAAAGATGGTTGAAGGCGTGAACGTCTTGGCCGACGCAGTTAAAGTAACCTTGGGCCCTAAAGGCCGTAACGTGGTTTTGGAACGCAGCTTCGGCGGCCCGACTGTGACCAAAGACGGTGTGTCTGTGGCCAAAGAAGTGGAATTGAAAGACAAATTCCAAAACATGGGCGCGCAAATGGTGAAAGAAGTCGCCTCACGCACTGCGGACAACGCAGGTGACGGCACCACTACTGCAACCGTATTGGCGCAATCGGTCGTACGCGAAGGCATGAAATACGTTGCCGCCGGTATGAACCCAATGGATTTGAAACGCGGTATCGACAAAGCGGTTGCCGCTGCCATCGAAGAATTGCGCAAAATCTCCAAACCGACTTCTTCTAACAAAGAAATCGCTCAAGTTGCGACTATTTCTGCGAACTCTGATGAATCCATCGGCACCATCATCGCCGAAGCGATGGACAAAGTGGGTAAAGAAGGCGTGATCACCGTCGAAGACGGCAAATCATTGCAGAACGAATTGGACGTGGTTGAAGGCATGCAGTTCGACCGTGGTTACTTGTCTCCGTACTTCATCAACAACGCGGAAAAACAAGTGGTTGAAATGGACGCACCGTTCATTTTGTTGTTCGACAAAAAAATCTCTAACATCCGTGACCTGTTACCAACTTTAGAAGCAGTTGCTAAAGCCGGTCGTCCGTTGTTGATCATCGCCGAAGACGTTGACGGCGAAGCATTGGCAACCTTGGTGGTCAACAACATCCGCGGCATCCTGAAAACCGCCGCAGTCAAAGCACCGGGCTTTGGCGACCGTCGCAAAGCCATGCTCGAAGACATCGCCATCCTGACTGGCGGTACCGTTGTTGCCGAAGAAACCGGCCTGACTTTAGAACAAGTCACCTTGGAACACTTGGGTCAAGCCAAACGCATCGAAGTGGCCAAAGAAAACACCACCATCATCGACGGCGCAGGCGTATCGGCCAACATCGAAGCACGTGTGAAACAAATCCGTGCGCAATATGAAGAGTCAACCTCTGACTACGATCGTGAAAAATTGCAAGAACGCGTAGCGAAATTGGCCGGTGGCGTTGCCGTGATCAAAGTTGGCGCAGCGACCGAAGTTGAAATGAAAGAGAAAAAAGCCCGCGTTGAAGACGCATTGCACGCGACTCGCGCTGCGGTGGAAGAAGGTATTGTGCCGGGCGGTGGCGTGGCATTGCTGCGCGCTCGTGCTGCAATCGCTGGTTTGACTGGTTCTAACGCCGAGCAAAACGCAGGTATCCAAATCGTATTGCGTGCGATGGAAGAGCCATTGCGTCAAATCGTGTTGAACGCAGGTGACGAACCATCTGTGATCGTCAACCAAGTGATGAGCCAATCGGGTAACTACGGTTACAACGCAGCTTCTGGCGAGTACGGTGATTTGGTTGAGCAAGGTGTTTTGGATCCAACCAAAGTGACCCGCACTGCGTTGCAAAACGCCGCATCGGTTGCCGGTTTGGT
>CAYZVI010000274.1:0-1886 GCA_964481695.1 uncultured Hydromonas sp.
TAAAGAACAGTAT
Source organism: uncultured Hydromonas sp. (assembly GCA_964481695.1). Lineage (GTDB taxonomy): Bacteria > Pseudomonadota > Gammaproteobacteria > Burkholderiales > Burkholderiaceae > CTSOIL-112. The sequence goes on from CAYZVI010000274.1 coordinate 14, forward strand.
TTTTGTGCGTGATTAACTAAAAAATCTTTTAAAAACAAATGGTTATTCTTATGCTTGAATGTGGGTCAACCAAAGGGTTTAAAGAATAAGTGCTATTGCACAAAACAAATTGATATTTCACGAGTTTTAACGGCCAATGTCATAAAAAACCCGCGAGATCAATACCATACGCGTTATTACTGCCTGTGGATAACTTTGTGTACAACTTCAATGTATCTATATCTTCTTGGTGCTGATCGGCTTGAAACCATCCAGCAGACCTTAGCTACTGGATGATTCGCATCTTTATGCCGTCTTGGTTTCGCGCATGCTGCGGCTATAACGATGCACTTCATCCACGAGGAAGCCGACGGCTTCCGGCGTGGTGAACTGTGAAATGCCGTGACCGAGGTTGAATACATGACCGACATCCGCACCGTATTCGTCCAGCACTTGACGGACGGTTTTGCGAATGACCGCTTCACTGCCAAACAGTACTGATGGATCAATATTGCCTTGCAGCGCCACACGACCACCGACGCGTGCTTTCGCCTGCGTCAAATTAGTGGTCCAGTCCAAACCCAACGCATCTGCGCCGATTTCGCTCATGGCTTCGAGCCATTGCCCACCGCCCTTGGTAAACACAATCACCGGAATTTTTTCGCCGTTGACTTCACGGTTCAGTTGCGCCACGACTTGACGCATGTACGATAAAGAGAACTCTTGATAGCATTGGTGCGACAGCGAGCCGCCCCATGTGTCGAATAGCATCACCGCCTGTGCACCGGCGGCGATTTGCGCATTCAGATACGAAGCGGTGGCATGGGCGTTGACCGAGAGGATGTGGTGCAACAAATCTGGCCGTGAATACATCATGGTTTTGATCGTGCGAAAATCACTGGAGCTACCGCCTTCAACCATATAACAGGCAATCGTGTAGGGACTACCGGCAAAGCCAATCAATGGCACGCGACCATTCAGGGATTTACGAATTTGAGTGACGGCATCAAATACATATTGCAAATTCGCCATATCCGGTACTTCGAGACGCTGCACGTCGACTTCGTCACGCAATGGGCGATCGAACTTAGGACCTTCATTTTCAACGAAACGCAGCCCCAAGCCCATAGCGTCGGGTACGGTCAAAATATCACTGAATAAAATGGCCGCATCTAAGTTATAGCGGTCAATCGGTTGAATCGTCACTTCGGTAGCCAATTCAGGATTCTGCGCCAGCTGCATGAAACTGCCTGCTTGTGCGCGTGTGGCGCGGTATTCTGGGAGGTAACGGCCTGCTTGACGCATCAGCCATACAGGTGTGTATTCAGTGGGTTCGCGGCGCAGAGCGCGCAGAAAAGTATCATTTTGGAGGGGAGCAAATTCGGTCATAAGGGCACTCTCAAGCTGTTCAATAAAAGCGTATTGTACCAATGTATTGCCCGCAAATTCAAAAACGCCAAAGATAAAACACGCGCGGAAAATCTCGGTAAAATATCGGCATCTATTCAAAGGAGCTTTTATGAAAACCACTACCTACATTCTGAGCGGCATGAGCTGCCAACATTGTGTGAAAAATGTACAAACCAAACTGACGGCAGTCGGGGGCGTGAGCAGTGCGACGGTGCAATTGATGCCGCCGCGTGCGGTGGTGGAAGGCTCCGCCGATTTGGCGGCCTTGCAAACGGCATTGGCGGGCTCGCAATTTAGCATCCAAGCGATGGATGCTTAATCGCTTGCATCATCGCTGATTCAAAAAAGGCACTCATGGCGCCTTTTTTCTCGTGATCGGTCTGGAGACTTATTTTTTCGTCCAGCCGTCTTTCAAGCTGACAATGCGATTGAATACCAGCGCGCCCGCTTGACTGTCTTTGCGATCGCTGACGAAGTAACCATG
>CAYZVI010000275.1:0-1866 GCA_964481695.1 uncultured Hydromonas sp.
ACAAATCGGTTTTCACCTCATGCGCCGGACAAGCAGGATAGCCGGGCGCAGGGCGGATGCCTTGGTACTGTTCCTTAATCAGCTCTTGATTAGATAACTCTTCTTCTGGCGCATAGCCCCAATCCTGTTTACGGATTTTTTCGTGCAGATATTCGGCAAATGCTTCGACCAAGCGATCAGCCAGCGCTTTGAACATAATGCTGTTGTAATCATCATGCGCTGCTTCAAATGCTTCAATGCGTGCTTCCATATCCAAACCAGCGGTCACGGCAAACATGCCGACATAATCGGCTTTGCCCGATTCACTCGTCGCAACGAAATCGGTTAGTGACATATTCGGCCGTTTCTCACCGTCAATCACCTGTTTCTCCGTACGCTGGCGACCCGGATTCCAGCGCAGCAATTCCTGCGTTTTCGCCTCGTCCGCGTACAGCACGATTTCGTCATCATTCACCGTTTGCGCGGGATACAGGCCGTATACGCCTTTGGCAGTGAGCCATTTTTCCGCGACGATTTTTTGCAACATCACTTGCGCATCGGCAAACACCTGACGCGCCTGCTGACCGACCACTTCGTCATCAAAAATCTTCGGATACGAGCCGATCAAATCCCACACTTGGAAAAACGGTGACCAGTCGATGTACGGCACCAGCGTGGCCAAATCCATGTCCTCGATGATTTGACGGCCAAGCGTGTGCGGCTGCGGAGGTATGTAGTTCGCCCAGTCGATTTTGAGTTTGTTCGCACGTGCTTCATCCACACTGATAAGCGTTTGCCCTTTTTTATTCGCGTGTTGCTGACGGATGCGCTCGTAGTCGGCGTTGTGCTCAGCGAGGAACTGTTCGCGGTTGGACAGCAGTTGTTGCAGCACGGTCACGGTGCGCGAGGCGTCCGGTACCCACACCACAGGGCCGCTGTAATTCGGCGCGATTTTCACCGCCGTGTGTACGCGTGAGGTGGTCGCGCCACCGATGAACAGCGGCGTTTGCCGCTCTTTAAAATACGGATCGCGTTCCATTTCAGAGGCGACGTAGGCCATTTCTTCCAATGATGGGGTAATCAGACCGGACAAGCCGATCAGGTCGGCATCGACCTCTTTCGCTTTCGCCAAAATCTGTGCGCACGGGATCATCACGCCCATGTTTTCCACGTCAAAATTGTTACATTGCAGCACCACGGTGACGATGTTTTTACCGATGTCGTGCACGTCCCCTTTGACCGTGGCGATCACGACTTTGGCTTGCGAACGTGAGGCCGTCGCATCGCCACGCGCGATGGCGGCGGCTTTTTCGGCCTCGATGAACGGGATCAAATGTGCCACGGCCTGCTTCATCACGCGGGCGGATTTGACCACCTGCGGCAGGAACATTTTGCCTTCACCGAATAAGTCACCAACCACGTTCATCCCGTCCATTAGTGGGCCTTCGATCACCTCGATCGGTTTGTCGGCGGCGAGGCGGCATTCTTCGGTGTCTTCGTCAATGAATTGCGTGATGCCATGCACCAGCGAGTGCGTCAGACGCTCACGCACCGGCAGCTCACGCCATGCGAGGTTTTCTTCTTTTTTCTTGCCGTCGCCTTTGAATTGTTCGGCGATTTCGAGCAGGCGTTCAGTCGCGTCCGAGCGGCGGTTGAGCACCACATCCTCGACGCGCTCTTTCAACTCGGGATTCAGGTCGGCATATACGCCGAGCTGACCGGCGTTGACAATCCCCATGTCCATCCCTGCTGCGATGGCGTGGTAGAGGAATACGGTGTGTATCGCTTCGCGCACCGGCTCATTGCCACGGAATGAGAAGGAGACGTTGGATACGCCGCCGCTGACCATGGCGAAGGGTAGATTTTCCTTAATCCAGCGCGTGGCGT
>CAYZVI010000276.1:0-1865 GCA_964481695.1 uncultured Hydromonas sp.
AACCGTATTTATTTGGCGCGTTTTCCGTGGCGGATGCGATGTTTGCGCCGGTGATTTGGCGTTTTCACGCATATAACGTCGCACAATGGGCGCAACTGAGCGAGGAGTCGCGTGCGTATCTCGCCGCTATGCTGGCGCATCCGGCCATGCAGGCGTGGGAGCGTGAGGCTTTGGCTGAGACCGAGGCGCTGGCGCACTACGATACGTCGGCGTTGGCGAATTTTGGTGGTGTTCGTTCGGTTGAATAATGAAGTAGGAGGTTTTTTATGAGTGCATTAACAGGCGAAGGCAAGGGTGAAAACAAGGGTGCAGACAATGCGCTGCATTTATATACCGATCAGGATTTGGCCAGCCCATATGTGATGTCGGTATTCGTCGCATTGACGGAAAAGGGCTTGCCGTTTGAATTGCATACCGTGGATTTGACGCAGCGGGCGCAGTATGCGCCTGAATACGTGGCGATTTCGACGACGCGGCGCGTGCCGACTTTGACTCACGGTGATTTTGTGTTGTCCGAATCCTCGGCGATCACGGAGTATTTGGAGGATATGTTTCCCGATCATGCGATTTATCCGATAAACCCGCAGCAGCGCGCGACCGCGCGGCTGGTACAGGCGTGGTTGCGCAGTGATTTTCTACCGATTCGCGCGGAACGCGATACCGAGGTGGTGTTTTATGGCGCGCAACGGACGGCGCTGTCGGATGAGGCGCGCCGCTCGGTGGATAAATTGGTGGCGGGCGTGGCGCGTTTGTTACCGGATGGGGCGCAAAATTTGTTCGGTGAATATTGTATTGCCGATACGGATTTGGCCATGATGTTGATGCGATTGGTGGCGCACGGTGATGATCTGCCCGCGCCACTGCGCGCGTACGCGATTCATCAATGGCAACGCGCCAGCGTACAGGCGTGGGTGCGGCATCCGTGGCGCTGAGGCTTAATAGCGGTCAATGCTGCGTGCCAATATTTTGCGCGCAACGCAACGCGAGGCTCTGCTGATCTCTTCTTCGGTTGCGCGGTGGCCGCATTCGTGGCACTTTTTGCCAGTGAACTGGCGAAGTCCTATTTCATCGCTATTGCGCGGAAATGCGTGAAAACAGATCGGACAGGTAAAGTGGTTCATAATCGTTTGTGTTCTGTAGAGCGCATGCTGATATGCTTTGCGCCGGAAGTGGGTTTCTGACGAGGTTGTTATTTATAAGAAGTTGCTCTTAATAACACTGCGTCATTAACTGTATATTAGTCTTCCTTTTAGGTTTTTTTGTGAATATATGCACATGACGGCGCATATTTTTGTTTTTTTGAAAGAGCGATGCTGCTTTTTTGCATCACTTAGGGGATATTCGCTATGGCATGTCGCGCAAATACGGACTATTTTTTAGATTGTCAAAGCAGATTTGGATGATCGCCGGTGCGTGTTGCAGAAGGTCAAAGGCCTGTGGGTTGTCCAGCCATTTGGCGGTCAGACCCGTGAGGGTGGAAACGAGCAGAAATAAGGCGCGCTCGGTATTGAGCTTTTGATTCAAAATCTGTTTGCGTTTGCACTCGTTGATGATGTTGTATAACAGTTGGTCCCAGCGGCGGTGGTATTGGCGGGTCAGCTCGACAATGCTGTGGTTGTCTTGGGTTTGTTCGCAACGAAAGTACAAAATGGTGTTGAATTTTCGCAAATCATGGTCGCTGACCAAGTTTTCAAAATGATGGAGCACGCTGTTGAACAGCAAGCTCAGCGGATCTACTGCTTGATCGGGATAAAGCGCTTGCTCCAATTGCTGTTCGAGATCGGCATAGTAGGTTTGAAACAGCGCTTCGAATAAATCCTCTTTATTTTTGAAATGCCAATACAAGGCACCGCGCGTCACACCGG
>CAYZVI010000277.1:0-1855 GCA_964481695.1 uncultured Hydromonas sp.
GAGTCACCGTCAAAACTAAAGACGATGCGGTCGGTAAAGCGGAATAGTTTTTGAATGTGTAGCGCGCTGGTCGCGGTGCCGAGGGTTGCCACCGCATTTTCGATGCCCGATTGAGCTAATGCAACGACGTCCATATAACCTTCAACCACCAGAGCAAAACGATGGTGCGAAATACTGCTGCGTGCTTCAAACAGGCCGTACAGTTCTTGATTCTTTTGGAATACAGGTGTTTCCGGCGAATTCAGGTATTTCGGTTCGCCTTTATCCATGATGCGTCCGCCAAATCCGATGATCTGGCCTTTGACATTGCGAATCGGGAACATCACGCGGTCACGGAAAAAATCGTAACGGCGATTGCTGTCTTCGCGTTGTTTGACCAGCCCCGCATCAATCAAGCTGCCTGATTGTGCGTAATCGGCGAATACGCTGCTCAGATTCGGATGATCCGGAGCAAAGCCCAGTCCAAAACGCTGTGCGATTTCGCCGGTCAAGCCGCGGCGTTTGAGATAACCGATGGCATCGGGATGCTTGGGTAGTTGTTCACGGTAGAATTTTGCCGCTTCTTCGAGGGCCTGACTGATGTTTTGCGTGCGAATTTTGCGTTCGGCTTGTTCGGCGATTTGCTGGCGAGACAGTGGTTTGTCTTCGGGGACTTTCATGCCCGCACGTGAGGCCAAATCTTGTACGGCTTCAACAAAAGACAAGCCATTGTGCTCCATCAAAAACCCGAGCGCCGTGCCATGTGCGCCGCAGCCGAAACAGTGGTAAAACTGCTTGGTCGGGCTGACGGTAAAAGAGGGGGTTTTTTCGTTGTGGAATGGGCACAAACCCTGTCGATTATTGCCCGCCTGTTTGAGCTGAACGTATTGTCCTACCACATCAACAATGTCGACGCGTGAGAGCAAATCATTGATAAACTCGGCGGGAATCATGAGGTTAGAGTGCCAAATTACTTAAGATAATTGTGCTTTGATCAATGCGGAAACTTTGCTCATGTCGGCTTTACCGGCAAGCTGGCCTTTCAATACGCCCATGACTTTCCCCATCTCCTGCATGCTGGCAGCGCCGGTTTGTACAATCGCTGCTGCTACTGCGGCGGCAATATCATCATCTGACATTTGTGCGGGTAAGTAGGCGCTGATGATATCGAGCTCCTTTTGTTCGGTTTCAACCAGATCCATACGATTGGCCTGTTGATATTGAGCGATGGATTCGCGGCGTTGTTTGCAGGCTTTTTCGATGACTGCAATCACGGCTGCGTCATCCAGTGTACTTTGCGTGTCTACTTCACGCTGCTTGATTGCGGCAGAGAGTAGACGTAGTGTGGCTAATTTTTCTGTTTCGCGCGCTTTCATTGTGGTGATCACATCGGCTTGAATGGTGTCTTTTAAACTCATGGTGTCCTCGTAAAAATATAGCATCGCTTTGCATTATAACTTATCGGTGCAGACTAAAAATAGGTCAGTGTTTTGAATGCGGCTAATAAAAGTTAAAGCCCGCTCAGTTTGAGCGGGCTTTAGTGTTGGTGCTTATGCTGTATAATTAATACAGTTTTTTCGGCAACATTTGGCTACGGATGCGTTTGTAGTGACGCTTGCATGCAGCTGCATGTTTGCGTTTACGCTCTGTAGTTGGTTTTTCGTAAAACTCACGCGCACGTAATTCGGTCAATAAACCAGTTTTTTCGATAGCGCGTTTGAAGCGGCGCATTGCAACTTCAAATGGTTCGTTCTCTTTTACACGAATTAAAGGCATAATTACTCTTTTTCAAAAAAACGTTTTGTCCGATGACAAAAGCTAAAAATAATGGCGCGGCCGGCAGGAATCGAACCCACGACCCCTTGGTTCGTAGCCA
>CAYZVI010000278.1:0-1851 GCA_964481695.1 uncultured Hydromonas sp.
TTGAGCGGAATGAATACCATCGGGTCGCCGCTGGACGACACCATGCGCCGTGTCAGCCCCACGACGGTGTAATGATTTCGGCGAATGGCAAGACGATCTCCCAGTTTGAAGCCGGTGGCGATGTCGGCCACCGCCTCGTAGTGACCGCGCGTGATCTGGCGTCCAGCGACGAGATAAGGAGGCCATCCGGGTGTAGCCCCCAACGCGCCGGGCGCGATGCCGACCACCATGGTGCGTACATCACTCTCGCCCTTGCGTACCTGCATGGTCAGGTAGGTCACGTTCGCTGCCTGGGCGACTCCCGGCATGGCGAGAATGGCGCGATACACGTCATCGTTGAGGCTGGACGACTCCGCATAAGGACCCAGAGTGTCCTTTTGCACCACCCAAAGGTCGGCGCCACTGTTGTCGAGCAGCGCCTTGCCGTCGTCCACCATGCCCCGGTACACCCCGGCCATGACTAGGGTGACGCCGATCAGCAGACCCAGACCGATGCCGGTGAAGACGAATTTCCCCCAGGCATGGAGAATGTCGCGGCCGGCCAGGCTGATCATCGTGAAACTCCCGGGATATGGTCGACCACATGGATGCGGCTGCGCGCCGTCAGTGCCTTTTCGCTATAGGTCACAACCTGGTCCCCATTCTTGAGCCCTTCGCGCACCTGCACGTAACCATTGAGGTCGGAAGTGCCGAGCTTGACCGGGGAGAAATGCAGATCACCATCCACGATTTGCCAGACACCAACTTTGTCGCCCTCACGCTGGACGGCAGCGTTGGGGATCAGTGGAGCGGCCGGGAGCGCCGGCAAGTCAACCGTGACTTCGGCCAGTTCACCCACCGGTGGCAAAGGTTCTGGTTTGTTATCGAATGTCACCTTGGCAAGCGTTTCCTCGGTTACCGCGTCGGCCTTGGGTTCCACCCGCAGCACGCGACCTTTCAAGGTCTGGCCACCACGCGAACGCAGGACGATATGAGCCGGCAGCCCCCCAGCCAGCCCCGATGCGCTGATCTGGTCGAAGCGCACATTGATCCACAAACTCTTGGGGTCGATCACTTCCACCACGGCCTGGCCCGCGACGATGGTCGTGCCGGGATCGGCATCGCGCACGGCGACTACACCGTCGACCGGCGCGATCAGGCGCAGATTGCTCCGCTGCGCGACGAGTCCTTCGCGGTCGGAGCGTGCCCGGGCAATATCTTCCCGAGCGGCGGATAGGGCGGCATCGGCGATCTGCAGTTCCTGCCGCTTGGTGGTGACGATTTCCTCGCTGGTCGAGCGCACCGCAAACAATTGCTCATAGCGGCGCGCCTGGGTTTGCGCGTAGGCTTGCCGGGCTTCTGCCTCGCGCAAAGCCGCTTCCGCCCGCTTGAATACAGACTCCTGTGAGCGCACCCGATCATCAAGGTCGACCGGCTCCATCTCGCCGAGCACCTGTCCGGCCTTGACCTGGTCGCCTACATGCACCTCCAGGCGTTTGACGCGCCCGGCAAACGTCGGCCCGATCTTGTAGGTGTAGCGCGCCTCCACCGTGCCGATGCCGAACAGCGCCGGTGTGATAGCCCGTGATTCCACGCTTGCCACCGTCACAGCGACCGGGGCGAGCGGCCCTGATCGCAGACCGACATAAATAAAAAGCACCAGCAAAGGAATGATGACGGCAAGCAGCGCCAGGGTGCGGCCTTGCAAGGGTAACTTTTTCATTGCGCACTCCTTATGCCACGCCGATAAATTGCAAAGACGCGCGGCGCATCGCGGTGCATACGTCCCACATCACCCGCCAACAGCGATTGCATGACCAAGCCCTGGATCGTGCCAATGAACAGCGTTGCCGCCGCCTCGTTGTCAAGCGA
>CAYZVI010000279.1:0-1840 GCA_964481695.1 uncultured Hydromonas sp.
GCGATTGCCTTTGCCAAACGCGTTGGCGCGTCGGGCGAGGTGTGGGCGACGGATATCAACGAATCCATGTTACGCGTCGGTCGTGATCGACTGTTGGACAAAGGCTTGGTCACGCCGGTGGCGCTGGCGAATGCCGAGCATTTGCCGTTCCCAGATAACTATTTCGACGTGGTAACCGTGGCATTTGGGCTGCGCAATATGACGCACAAAGATCAGGCGTTGAAGGAAATGTTCCGCGTGCTGCGTCCGGGTGGACGTGTGTTTGTGCTGGAGTTTTCCAAAGTGAGCGATGCTTTGCAAAAGCCGTATGATTTTTACTCATTCAATGTCTTGCCCAAAATGGGCGAACTGATCGCAAACGACTCGGACAGCTACCAATATCTGGCTGAATCCATCCGCATGCACCCCGACCAAGAAACACTCAAAGGCATGATGCAGGATGCGGGCTTTGAGTTTGTGAAATACCACAACATGACCTTTGGCGTGTGTGCGCTGCACGAAGGTGTGAAACTGTAAACGGCGGACATCATAATGGCAGTCAATTTTTTAAATCCGCTGGAAGTTTTGGCCAAATTGCCAACACCGACCGAAGTAATCTCCGGTTTGATGGAAATGCCGAAAGTGTTGAGCGACCGCGAGCTGTTTGCCGCGCACATGAGCTATCGTCTCGCGCAGGTGGTGTCGGTAGCGGTGCGTCAGGCCGCGACGCAAGAGGATTGGGTCGCGGAAACGGCGCTGGAGCATATCGGCCGCATCGTGGATGTGATTGTGCCGATTATGGGGCAAAAGCATACTTTGCGTTGGCAAGTAGAGCCGGTGGATATCTTGGTCGCGCAGCGCATTGAGCCAGAACCGGATGCCAACACCATCACCGCCAGTCCGGCGAATGTCACTTTGACTGTGATGCCGAGTGTGTACGATGATGTGTTTGACCAATGGCCGCCGGAAATCTCTAAAATCATGCGCCATGTGCATATCTCTGGCGAATCGGCTTTGGCGGACTGGGTCAGCCGTTTGGTCAAAAACTTGCGTCCCGATGCATGGGCGCAGTTGGCGAGAGTCATCGGTGCAACGCCTGCCAGTTGGGTACAACAGGGTGCGGAGCGTGCCAAGCGTGATGTACAGACTTTGGCGGAAAAAGCGCAGAACCGACTTTTAGACGGCGAGGATGGCGAAGCGGTCGCCATTCGCCATGAGACCTTACACCACTGGTCGGATCAAATTCATCAGGTGCGTCAGGGTGTGGATACACTGGCACAGCGCATTGCGAGACTGCAAAAGGCCGCAGCCCATGCCAACCCACAAAAGGCCGGCTCATGAATAGTGCCGTGCTCAAACGTACCATGCAGGTGGCGCGGGTGTTAAAGCAACACCATGTGCTGCATTTGCTGTTTGAGATGAATCCGAGTCAAGGCATGCTCGCGCGGACGGCGCGTCGCCTGTGGCCGCATCAAAACATGAGCCATGCGCAGCAGGCGCATCAGCTGCGTCTGGCGCTCGAATCGCTCGGCCCGATTTTCATCAAGCTGGGGCAGGTGCTGTCCACGCGTCCCGATATTTTACCGGCAGCGTACATCGAAGAGCTGTCCCATCTGCAAGACCGCATCACACCCGTGCCTGCGGCGACCATCCGCGCGATTATCGAGGCGGAGCTGGGCAAGCCGGTGGATGAAATTTTCAGTGCGTTTGATGATGATAACGTTGCCACGGCCTCGGTCGCTCAGGTGCATCGCGCGACGGTGCGTGCGGGCGAATGGGTAGGGCGCGAGGTTGCGGTGAAGGTGTTGCGACCGGATATTGACGAATTGATCAAAGTCGATATTGAGTGCATGTACACAGC
>CAYZVI010000280.1:0-1789 GCA_964481695.1 uncultured Hydromonas sp.
TGTCCGCGCCGTATTGCTCGATCAATGCTTGCGGGTCAATACCGTTATTTTTCGACTTGGACATTTTCTCGACGCCGCCGACCGAAACGCTTTGACCATCGGCACGCAATACCGCACCGATAATACGACCTTTGTCGTCGGTGGTCACGTCCACGTCCGCCGGATTGAACCAATCTTTTTTGCCATTGGGCAGTTCGCGGTAGTAAGTTTCGTTCAACACCATACCCTGCGTGAGTAGATTTTTGAACGGCTCGTCAAATTTGACCAAGCCTAAATCGCGCATGACTTTTGTCCAAAAACGCGCGTACAGCAGGTGCAAAATCGCGTGTTCAATACCACCGATGTACTGATCCATCGGCATCCAGTAATCATTGCGCTCATCGACCATCTTGTCATGGCTATCAGGGCAGGTATAGCGCATGTAATACCAGCACGAATCGACAAACGTGTCCATCGTGTCGGTTTCACGGCGTGCAGGTTTGCCACATTTCGGACAATCCACATGCAAAAAGTCTTCGCGCTTGTTTAATGGGTTGCCTGTACCATCTGGAATGCAATCCTCAGGTAATTTGACGGGCAAATCGCTTTCAGGTACAGGTACAACGCCGCATGAGTCGCAATGAATCAACGGAATCGGCGTGCCCCAGTAGCGTTGGCGTGAAATACCCCAGTCGCGCAGGCGGTAGGTGGTTTTCAGTTCGCCCAAGCCTTTGCTTGCCAAGTCGGCAGCGATTTTCTGTACCGCATCGCTGTGGCTCAAGCCATCGTATGCGCCGCTGTGGATGCATTTGGTGTGCTCTTTATCGGCGTACCACTCTTGCCACGCGTCGGTGGAGAAGGTTTGGCCATTCACATCAATCACTTGTTTGATCGCAATGCCGTATTTTTTCGCAAAAGCAAAATCACGCTCATCGTGCGCCGGTACGCCCATCACCGCGCCGTCACCGTAGCTCATCAGTACGTAGTTACCAATCCAAACGGGTACTTGTTCGCCAGTCAGCGGATGGGTGACGAATAAACCTGTTTCCATGCCTTCTTTTTCCATGGTCGCCATGTCGGCTTCCATCACCGAGCCGCGTTTGCATTTCTCGATAAACTCGTTCAGCTCAGGTTTGAGCGTTGCCGCGTGTGCCGCCAGCGGATGCTCGGCGGCAACCGCGCAGAAGGTCACGCCCATGATGGTGTCGGCGCGAGTGGTGAACACATACATTTTGCCGTTGCAGATCAATTCACCTTGCGCATCGCGTAGATCATGGGTGAAGGCAAAACGCACGCCGTGGCTTTTACCAATCCAGTTCTCCTGCATCAGTTTCACGCGCTCCGGCCAGCCGAGGCCGTCCAAATCGTTCAATAATTCTTCCGCGTAGGCGGTGATGTTCAGGTAATAGCCCGGGATTTCACGCTTTTCAACCAATGCGCCCGAGCGCCAGCCGCGTCCGTCGATAACCTGCTCATTCGCCAATACGGTTTGATCGACCGGATCCCAGTTCACGGTCTGGGTTTTGCGGTAGGCAATGCCTTTTTCCAGCATTTTTAGGAACAGCCATTGGTTCCATTTGTAGTATTCGGGCTGGCAGGTGGCGAATTCGCGCGACCAGTCGATCGCCAAGCCCATCGCCTGCATTTGCTTTTTCATGTAGGCAATGTTGTCATACGTCCACGCGGCAGGGGGTACTTGATGGTTCAGCGCCGCATTTTCCGCCGGCATACCGAATGCATCCCAGCCCATCGGCATCAAGACGTTATAGCCCTTCATACGCAATTGGCGCGTCATCACGTCATTGATCGT
>CAYZVI010000281.1:0-1787 GCA_964481695.1 uncultured Hydromonas sp.
TGATGCAGGGTGGCTCGGTTTTGTTGAGCACGATTTCATGGGCGCTGCTGGTGCCCATTTTGACCTATTTTTTGCTGGTCAGTTGGCCGGAGCAGGTCAAAGCCTTGCGTCAGTTACTACCGAAACGCTGGCGTGCAGATTTTTGGCGTGTCAGCCAGGAAATGGACGACGTGCTGTCGCAGTATATGCGTGGTCAGGTCTTGGTGATGCTCAGTCTGGTACTGTACTACGCGATCACACTTAAATTGATTGGCTTGCAGGTGGGGATTCCGGTCGGAATTTTGACCGGACTATTTGTGATTGTGCCGTATTTGGGTTTTGGGTTGGGATTTGTGTTGGCGGTATTGACCGCGTTTTTGCAATTTGGTGTGACAGTTCCATTTTTCTTGGTGCTGGCGGTATATGGCGTGGGGCAGTTGCTCGAAAGTTATGTATTAACTCCGCGTTTAGTAGGTGAGCGCATTGGCCTATCGCCAGTGGGTGTGATTCTGGCGTTGCTGGTTTTCGGTAGTTTGTTCGGTTTTTTCGGAATGTTGTTTGCTTTGCCGGTGAGTGCGGTGCTGGTGGTGGTGAGCCGTTTGATTCGCGAGGCGTATTTCAATAGTCAGTTTTATTTGGCTGAAGCGTCTGCGGTAGCCGTTGCACCGGTGTTGCCCGATGCTGCCGCGCCTAAGGCGACTGAGGAGCAGGGTTGAGCATGAGGAAGTATCCGCAGTTTGCTTTGGAGTTGAGTTTGAACGACGAGCCACGATTGGATAATTTGATCGTGGGGCGTAATTCCGAAGTTTTACAGCATATATATGATTTGATTGAGGGACGCTTTAATCACACGTGTTTGTATTTGTGGGGCCTCGGCGGCGCAGGCAAGAGCCATATTTTGCGGAGCTTGGCGGTGTCGGATCGCGCGCGGTATTTGACCGCCCGTGATTTTGACCATGAGGTTGAGTTGGATGAGTACAGTTGGTTTTTGGTGGATGATGTAGAGATATTTTCTCGGGTGCAGCAGACGCATTTGTTTCATTTGTTTAACGCGGTGCGTGCTGATAAAGCGCAGGATGAGCAAGCGCGCCGGCACATGGTGGTGACGGCCAATTGCTCACCTGCACATTTACCCAGTGATTTTTTACCCGATTTACGCACACGTCTGTCGTGGGATTTGGTGTATGAGTTGCACGCGCTAACCGATGAGGAAAAGGCCCAAGTATTGTTTGAACAGGCTGAGCAGCGCGGTTTGACGCTCGGGCATGGGGTGATTGATTATATGCTGCGTTACTCCAGCCGCGATTTATCTAAATTACATGAATTTTTGGTACAGTTGGATGTGTATGGTTTGCAAAAAAAGCAAGCGATTACCGTGCCTTTGCTCAAAGAGTGGCTGAGTAATGCTGATCAAGCAGAATAAAAATTGATAATTAAGAATATGAATACAGTAGCTTTATTTGATTTGGATAAGACTTTAATCCCCGGGGATTCTGATCACGGTTGGGGGCATTTTTTGGCAAAGCACGGCCATGTGGATGGTGCTGAGTATGACCGCAGGAATGACGCGTTTTATCGTCAGTATTGTGCGGGAACATTGGATATTATTGAATATTCGGAATTTGCATTTGAGGTGCTGGCAGCCAATCCGATGGGCGATTTACTGCAATGGCGTGAACAATACATGGTCGAGGTCATCGAGCCGATGATTCGCCCGCAGGCGCTGGATTTGGTGAAAAAACACCTTGATTCTGGGCATGAATGCGTGCTGGTCAGTGCGACCAATGAGTTTGTGATTGAGCCGATTG
>CAYZVI010000282.1:0-1785 GCA_964481695.1 uncultured Hydromonas sp.
ATTTCAGCGATTATTTTTTCTTGGTTTCTTTCAAAATCACCACTTCATTGGCGTAACGCACACCTTTGCCTTTGTATGGCTCAGGTGGACGGTAGCCGCGAACTTCCGCTGCGACTTGGCCGACTTTTTGTTTGTCAACGCCTTTGATGATGATTTCGGTTTGACTTGGAGTTTCCGCTTTCACGCCGTCTGGCAACGCGTAGTTCACGTCATGTGAAAAGCCCAATTCCAATTTCAAAGTATCGCCTTCGGCTTTGGCGCGATAACCAACGCCCACCAAGTTCAATTTCTTTTCAAAACCTTTGGTAACGCCTTGAACCATATTGGCCAACAACGCACGGGTTGTGCCTTGCAAAGCGTTTGATTCGCGGGTTTCGTCATTGCGCGCTACGGTCAGTTGACCATCTTTGTTTTCGATGGTTACTTTGTCGCTGAAGTTTGCTTCCAACACACCCAAAGCACCTTTTACAGTGACTTTGTTGTTTGCCAAAGACACTTCAGCACCGTTCAACGCAATTGGATTTTTACCTACTCGAGACATTTATTTTCTCCTATCCACGCGTTACGCGACAACGCACAATACTTCGCCGCCCACACCCAATGAACGCGCTTTACGATCAGTCATCACACCTTTTGAGGTAGATACGATCGCAACGCCCAAACCGTCCATTACATTAGGGATGCCTGCACAGTGACGATAGATACGCAAACCCGGTTTTGATACACGCTCAATGCGCTCAATCACCGGACGACCTGCGTAGTATTTCAAAGCGATGTCCAAAACTGGCTTCGCTGCGTCACCACCCACTTTGAATTCTTCAATATAGCCTTCTTCTTTGAGCACATTCGCGATAGCCACTTTCAACTTGGAAGAGGGCATAGAAACGGCAGTTTTTTCTACCATTTGCGCATTGCGAATACGCGTCAACATATCGGCGATTGGATCACTCATACTCATTTTCGTTTCTCCTTTGCCAATTACCAGCTAGCTTTAACCAAACCTGGGATTTCACCAGACATGGCAGCATCACGCAATTTAATACGACCCAAACCGAATTGACGGAAGGTACCACGTGGGCGACCCGTCAATTGGCAGCGATTGCGCAAACGAGTCGGGTTTGCATTGCGTGGCAATTGTTGTAACTTCAAACGCGCTTCAAAGCGCTCGTCTTCGGACTTGGATTGATCTTGAATGATCGCAACCAACTCAGCGCGCTTAGCCGCATATTTGGCAACCAAAGCTTCGCGCTTTTTCTCACGATTGATCAGGGATAATTTAGCCATTGATCTATCCTTAATTACGGAATGGGAATTTGAAAGCCGCCAACAATGCTTTGGCTTCCTCATCGGTTTTCGCAGTCGTAGTCACAGTGATGTTCAAACCACGCAACGCGTCGATTTTGTCGTACTCAATCTCAGGGAAAATGATTTGCTCTTTCACACCGATATTGTAGTTACCACGACCATCGAACGAACGACCATTCACACCACGGAAGTCACGAACACGCGGAAACGCAATGGTTACCAGACGGTCCAAGAATTCATACATGCGCTCACCGCGCAAAGTCACCATGCAGCCGATTGGATAACCCTCACGGATCTTGAAACCCGCGATCGCTTTACGCGCAACAGTTACCACTGGCTTTTGACCTGCAATTTTGATCAAATCAGCTACGGCATTTTCCATTATTTTTTTGTCAGCAACCGCCTCACCCACACCCATATTCAAGGTGATTTTAGTGATGCGCGGAACCTCCATGATGGACTTGTAACCAAACTTACCCA
>CAYZVI010000283.1:0-1777 GCA_964481695.1 uncultured Hydromonas sp.
GTAGGGGGGATGATAGTTTGAGACAAACGGCGGCCACCTACAAAAGCGGCGCAAAACCTTTTACTGACGCGGGTTTGAGGGGGTTTTGAAGGCCGTTTAAATGGGATTTAATTTGATATAAATCGGTGGCCAAATTAATAGAATATTGATAGGAAATTAATATTTAATCGCTAATAAATTGATACGATATTGATAAATAATTAGCAACAAATTGATAGAAAAATAACCATTTAATTTGACCGAGCACACAAAAAGCATTAGACTGGGTTCATGGTTAGTGGACTGGAAATTTGGAACCAGCTCGACTCGATTTAATCGCGTTATTATGAGGGAACTCCCCCTTCTAACCTCAAAGGTCAACCTCACGGTTGGCCTTTGTTTTTATCTACGAGTATTACCGTATTGGCCTTGATATCTTTCAAAGGTTTTGCCTCGAACGAAACAACCCAGTTGGCCAACGTTGGATATTTTGCTTTTTGGTTGAGACGAATATAAATCACGCCGTACCTCAAAACACCATCAACCTCTTTGCTTTTATTGGTTAAAAAGGCGAGCGACTGGCCTTGTATGTCGTAGAAAACCAGCTCAGACTGATGAAATAGCAACGGTGCTTGTCGAATCCACTCGATAGGCCAGTTATATCGAGCCTCTTGATCGGATAACTGCAAGCTTTGCTTTAACTTATCTTTATTGCGATGAGAGCCTAACAAATGTTTTTGTTTAAAATCGGGCACGAGCACCGCCAAATTCTGCATCAATAATGATTCTCGGCTTGGAGTATCAATTTTGTGACGATCGGTTTGCTTCAAATTAAAAGCAGCGCTGCGTTCGATAATCTCATCCGTTTTTTGAGCCAGTGCCTGATGAACGTCGGAGCGGATATAACCAAAAAACAACTCCTCATTCCGCTTTTGACTGATTGCTTCAAACTTCGCCCCCCACGAATTTGACACAGCTTTTAAAAATGACGGGCTTAACTGCCGCTGGTAGGCATGAGCCGATAAAATCTCAGGCAAGTCAGCCAAACGTTTACCCATTGCTAACTCTGGCGCGAGCCACGAAATACCTACATTACTCTCCCACCCCGGGTCAATGCCATGCGGCACAGCATGATAATACTGCTCACCCACGCGTGGTGAGGTCATCACTACTTTTGGTGGCGGGCTTTCGCTCAATCCTTTTCTTTTGAGAGAGGCATTGGAATGAGCGATCACTGTACAACGGCAACCCCATCCATTGGGCGGATAGTGTGTATCCCAGAACGCATCATCAATTCGGCGGATTGTGCCATCCCATGAACGATGCAAGGGGCGAGTACGCGAGTCCATAACTGCCTTGTACTCTAAAAATGGAGCAATATCCTTATTTGCCTGTAAAGTTTGCCACTTTGCCGCCATTTGGGCTATTCGCATATTGGTTTGATAAATCACCCGAGTGCGCCAGCCACGCTTGCCGTTATACGGCCAGCCGAATTTTTTGACGGTGGCATCAAAATCCTTGCGAAACGCGCCGAGCGATGTGCCTTGCTCGATCGCCTTAACCAAGGCGTTTTGCATATCGACCAAAAAATCAATCGTCGGCGCACCGGCAATCGTGAACGAATGCGCATGCACCGGCGCAATGAAGTCATCCCAGTGTTTTGACACTTCAGGAACTTTACGCTTGAGAAACTCAATCGCCGCTTTATTTTTCAGCGGTTCAAATTTGACCTCAGCGCCGCCACGCATCACCGGAGGTGTGTTATTACTGTTCGGCATCATCCACTGATCTGCCCTCG
>CAYZVI010000284.1:0-1775 GCA_964481695.1 uncultured Hydromonas sp.
GCAGGCAATTGTTTCAATGTCGCTTCAGTGTCGAGCAACTCGTGCATGACAAACTGAATGTCGCGTAATGGTGGAACATAGCTTCCCATGATGGCTCCTTATCAAAAAAAGGATTGAGTTAAAACCGCACATCATGGGAGGGCGTTAGAAACCATCATGCTGTGCGTAAATACTGGCTTAGAATGCGATCTAAAACCTGCTTGACCATATCCATCCCGTTTGAACGCTTCATCAAACGGACGCTTTGGTGAAAACCTAAAGTCAAACCGTATAGTTCGAAAATCATCAGATCAACCGGCGTGTCTTCGCGGAACTCTCCAGAATCAATACAGTAACGAATCGCACGACGCAGCTGCTCTTCCCAAGCCGTCATCAAGCCCACCAACTCGTCCCGCACAATGCCCGGGCGGTCATCGTACTCCACGGCACCTGAAATATACAGGCAACCATGCTCCGTCTCCTGACCCAATTTATAAAACCAATTGTTCAGAATAGCACGCAAACGCTCCAAACCTCGAGGCAATGCCAATGCTGGCTTAAGAATATCTGAGAGAAAACGCGTTTCGTATTCTTTCAGCACCTCAATCAGCAGCTCATCGCGCGAACCGAAGTGTGAGAACACACCGCTTTTACTCATATCCAAACGATCGGCCAAGATCCCGATGGTCACACCTTCCAAACCATCTCTTGACGCCACATCCAGAGCCACATCCAAAATTGCCGCGCGGGTTAAATCACCTTTGCGTACATGACCACGTTCTTTTGACATACCTAACCCTGAAAATCGAACGATCGTACTATTTTCAACAATCCCTAATGTCTTGTCAATAGCCCGATGAAGATTTTTTAATAAATTTACAAAAAAATTCTAAAATTTCACTATATGCAGAAAAGTCTGCCAAAATGCTAAAAAATCAATACTGAAATCTCTATAATAAACTCAAGCATAACCCAAATTAGTTGCGCCCGCCCGCCAAAAGACGCGCTTGATGTTCTGATGGATTACCCACAGACAAACCTGTCATCTGTTCAATCGCAGCCTGAGCCGCCTGCGCCAACTGTGCACGATGCTCAAATTGCCGCGCATCAATAGGCGCTCCATACTCAATATGCACTTCCAAACCACGAACACGCAGCAAACTGAAAAAACTCTGACCAAATGTCGTATCTCCCGCATAGCTCGCCACCGTTGTTGGCAACCCATTCTGACGATACATCACAGCCACAGGATAAACAATCATCCCATAATCCACCGCCGGTTGAAACAAATTACTCTTAAACTGCAACAAATAAGTGCCGTCCGTAGTGGTGCCTTCAGGATAAAAACCAACCAAATCTCCGGCTTCGACCGCATCACGAATTTCGCTATTTGTTTGATTAATGCGGCTTCGATTTCCGCGCTCAACATACAAAGTGCCCGCCAAAGTCACCAAAACACCCAATACTGGCCAATCACGAATTTCCGATTTTGAAATAAAACGCACGGCCTGCACTGCGTTCGCAGCAAAAATATCCACCCATGAAGAATGATTAGAAACCATCACACCATGCAAACTTTCTGCACTTGGGGCTGCTTTCACAACCAAACGAACCCCAAGCACACTCAACAACAAGCGAGACCACAACCGGATAATACGACGTTTACGCGGCCAGCCCACCAATGGAAAAACCAGACCCGTTAAAAAAAAGCCACTAAGCAGCCACACCAAAAAACCCAAAAAGCGCACAGCAGCAAGCAAATAAGAAAACATAAGATAATTAATCAGAAAATGCTA
>CAYZVI010000285.1:0-1775 GCA_964481695.1 uncultured Hydromonas sp.
CATATTTTTCGCTCGATTTCGAGTGGTTGGCGCGCGTTGCGTGAGTTGCAAGTGCCATGCGTGGCGATTCGCGGCGAGCAGAGCCAGTGGATTCCCGATCGTTCGTGGCAAAAATGGCAACGTATGCGTCCCGATTTGCCTGTGCTCGTGATGCCACAAGTGGGGCATATGGCGCCGTTGCAACAGCCCGAACAAATGGCGCAGCTGGTCCAGACGTGTTTGGCATAAGCCGTTTTTTATTTGATTTTGAAGGATTTTTTAATGGGTGATAAACAATTTCAGTGGCCGATTCGTTTGTATTTTGCCGATACCGATTTGATGGGGATTGTGTACCACGCCAATTATTTGGATTATTTTGAGCGTGTGCGTACCGAGTGGTTTCGCGCGGCGGGGATCAATCCGATGGATTTAGCACGCGACACGCATACGGGTTTCGTAATTCGTCATGCAGAGATTGATTGGCTCAAACCGTTGACTTTGGATCACGATGCCGTGGCGACCGTGTGCGTGCGTAAAATCGGTAATGCGTCCACGGTGCTGGAGCAGACCGTAGAGTCGAACGGTCATATTGCTGCCAAGGGAATTTTGACCATGGTGTGTGTAGATACGCGGACGAATAAACCCAAAGGCATTCCGGACGATTTGCGTGCTTTGTTCAATTCCGTTTTGGTGGAATGAGCGAATCCCGAGCGAATATCGCTCAAAGTCACGATAAATCAGGGAATACATACAGCGGCATGGTAAAATGCCGCTTTATTTTTGGTTCAAACTGACAAGAGTTTTTTTAATGGGCAACATCGTTTTCTACGAAGCACAGGGCAAGCTAAATACCGGCGAGGTCATGGAGCAAAAGGACAGCCACCTGCAGGTCAAAGGTCAAGGCTCGTCTTTACAAAAAATCAAAATCAAGGACGTGTTGCTGCAAGCGAGTCTGCACGGCGTATCCGCGCCACAAGCGGGCGAGCAGTTACAGGCAATCGCCGCGCAAGTCGATTTGGACTTGCTGTGGGAGTGTGCGCCTGAAGAAGTATTTGATTTTAAAACCGTGGCTGGGGAGTATTTCGGCGTGCAGTGTGGTGTGATCGAGCAGGCCGCGATGTGGCAGGCGATTCAGTCTGCACCGATTTATTTCGGTAAAAAAGGGCGCGGGCAGTTTTTTCGCCAGCCGTACGAGCAGATTCAGATTGCGTTGGCGGCGGTGGCGAAAAAAGAAGAGCGTCTGCGTCAGCAAGCACAATGGGCCGAGCAGATGAAAGCCGGCCAAGCACCCGCTGAAATCCTACAAGCGCGCGATGCCATCGTGCATAAGAAAAATGCCAACGACATGAGCTACAAAGCAGCGTTGCAAGCCGCCACCGATTTAGGCATGACCATGCCTGAACTGATGCTGCACATTGGTGCGTATCGCAGTGCCTTTGAATTGCACCGTGAAACATTTTTGACCGAGCATTATCCGCGTGGCGCCGCACAGAGCATTGACACGTTACCTGAACCGCAGTCTGTACTGTGGGACGAGTTGCTCAAAGAGGGTGTGGTCAACGACGCGGTATTGGATGATCTGCCGGTATTTTCGATTGACGATTCGGGTACAACTGAGATTGACGACGCGTTTTCCGTGCGTCCTCTCGCTGAACAGCGCTACCGTATCGGGATTCATATTGCCGCGCCGTCTTTGGCGGTGCAGCGCGGTGACGTTGCCGATACGCATGCGGTCAGCCGAATGTCCACGCTGTATATGCCGGGTGAAAAAGTCACCATGCTGCCCGATCATTGGG
>CAYZVI010000286.1:0-1773 GCA_964481695.1 uncultured Hydromonas sp.
CGCATCCACGCCGTCGATGGCCTGTGCGATGTCCGCTTCATTCAGCGCACTGCCGACGATTTTATGCACGCGCTCATGATTGGGAATCGTTGCAACACTGCGCGACAAAGTGTTGACCGTATGACCGTGTTCGAGCAATTGTTTGACCAGTTCCAAACCCACGCCGGCTGATGCACCGATGACTGCGAATTTCATCATTCTTAGCTCCTAATCTTTATGTTCATCTAATTCATTAATCAATGTTGAAACTGTTTGTGTAAATAGCGAACTAAACAACAAATTTCCAGATGTTGCATACTCCAACAGCTCAATCCCTTTTTCAATTAAAGGCACAGAATCGTCTATAGTGACAAACTGATTTTTAACAACTTTTCTTTTGTAAGCCCAATTCGGATTTTTAACAAAAAAACTATGATGAAGCAATTCGCCCAATCTACCATGTATTGATGCAAGTTCTTTAGTAACGGGGGTATATCGAGATGAAAAAACCATATCATCAAATCTCATTAATTGAATTCTCTCCTTAGAATGCTCTGGACACAGTTTCCCCAAGTTTTTCATTAATTTACTTGCCACATACTCTTTACCACAAATATCCATTCTGCCTAAGTATTCTGCCGCTGCACAAATATATTCATTTAACCTAGCCTCTATTCCAAAGCGTAAATCAAGTGCTGAATAGAGCAATGCTGCAACATCACCATTCTCTTTAAACTTAGAAAGATTACTTTTCGAGCGCTCTAAAAAATTATGGGCTCCTGCACCATATTTATAGAGAACATCTCCAATATCCATAGATATCCTTTAATATAAACGCATACCCGCCTGACGCAGCATCCCCGTCAAGGCAATCAGTGGTAATCCGACCAGCGCGGTTGGATCGTCGGACTCGACTTTTTCGAGTATGGTGATGCCGAGCGCTTCAACCTTCGCACTGCCCGCACAATCATACGGCTGCTCGATGCGCAGATACGCAGCCAATTCTTCATCCGGCAGATCGCGGAAGGTAGTTTTGGTGATGATGTTTTCCAGTTGATAGCTATCATTACGTGCATCGTACAGACACAAGGCGCTGTGGAACAATGCGGTTTTACCACGCATCATTTGCAGTTGCGCCAATGCTTTGTCAAAGCCACCGGCTTTGCCGATTTGCTCACCATTGACCGTAGCCACCTGATCCGCACCGATGACGAGTGCATTTGGATGGCTTTGCGCAATGTGTCGGGCTTTTTCCAGCGCCAAGCGCAGCGCGGTTTCCGGTGGCGTTTCGTCTGCTTTCGGCGTTTCGTCGATTTTCGGACTAACCACGCTAAACGGAATTCGCAAGCGTTCCAGTAGTTCGCGACGATACGGCGAAGAAGAGCCTAAAATCAGCTCGGGTTGGTTCGTTTGGCTCATAAAACCTCTGTTATAATTGAACAAGTAAACGAATTATCGCAGTTTCTGCACATAAGCAGAAGTTTAATCGAAAGCCTTTATGACCGCACAAACCGTTACCCCTTGGCAAACCGACGTATTCGCGCTGTGTAAAGACCACGCGCAGCAATCCGGCGAATTGCCCATCGCGCTCCTCACCCGATTGGGCAGCGACTTGAGCCGCCACGATGGCGCTTTGCAATACACCTTATCCGGCCAGATTGACGCCGAAAAACGCTCGCTGTTGAATATCCGTATCAACGGCACGCTGGTGATGCGCTGCCAACGCTGTGCCGAGGATATGCAATACGCGGTGAATGTGGATAACACCTTACAACTGGTGCACTCCGAAGCAGA
>CAYZVI010000287.1:0-1744 GCA_964481695.1 uncultured Hydromonas sp.
GCGCACTATCGTGCGCTCCAACCCAGCGCGGGTTCCGCTCAACTCGCGCCTCATTGGGCATCAGTCGAAGCGGAGCGAGCGTAGCAATGAAGAAATTTGACCTGAACATCGACCGGATGCTTGAAAACTGGGATGCATTCCATGCCATTCGGGAAATCATTGCCAACGCGCTCGACGAGCAGATATTGACTGGCACGCGGGAAATCGCCATCTCCCGCGACGGCGACGGCCAGTGGCGCATCAGGGACTTCGGCCGCGGCCTTCGGCACGAGCATTTCACGATGAACGAGAATCAGGAAAAGCTCGACCATCCCGGTCTCATCGGAAAGTTCGGCGTAGGATTGAAGGACGCTCTGGCCACATTCGACCGCTTGGGCATCGAGACCCGCATCCGCTCCAAGTTTTGCGATGTCTCCTTCGACCGCTCCGAGAAGCATGATTTCTCCGATGTCATCACACTGCACGCCTGCATCTCCGATCCATCCGATCCGGTATTCGTCGGAACCGAATTCATCCTGAAAGGTTGCTCTAATGAGGACATCGAGAAGGCGAAGCGGCTGTTCCTGCGGTTCTCCGGTGAGGAAAGCCTAGAAAAGACCCAATACGGAGAAGTCCTGCGGAAAGCTGGCAATGTCTCCTACATTTACATCAACGGCATTCGCGTCGCCGAAGAGGAGAATTTCCTGTTCTCCTACAACATCACTTCGCTGACGGCCGCTATTAAGAAGGCTCTCAATCGCGAAAGGACGAATGTCGGGAGGACCGCCTATTCCGACCGGGTGAAGTCCATCCTGCTCGCTTCCTCTTCGGAAGCAGTCGCCAAGGCTCTCGTCGACGACCTCGGAAACTTTGGGAGCGGCAAGCTGCACGACGAGATGAAATGGACGGATGTTTCCGTGCATGCCTCGAAGATCACCAACGCCTCGGGAAATGTCCTGTTCCTGACGGACGAGGAGATCATGAACGCCCCGCGTTTCGTCGAGGAGGCTCGGGCGAGCGGGCGGCAGATCATCACGATTCCCAGCACCGTTAAGGAGAAGCTGTCGGGACAAGTCGATAGGGAAGGCAACGCGATACAGGATTTGGGTAATTTCGTTTCCGAATGGAATGATTGCTTCGAGTTTAAGTTCGTCCCGCCCGAAAGGCTCGCGCAGGCCGAAAGAGCGGTGTTCGACATGACCGGAAGGATCGCTGATCTCGTCGGAGGGCTCCCTGCGAGGGTTCAATCGGTGAAGATTTCGGAGACGATGCGCCCCGAGACCGGAAGCTTCTCGGAAGCTCGTGGGCTTTGGACTGGCACGGAAATCATCGTCAAGCGTAGCGAACTCGATTCCATCGAGGCCTATGCCTCTACCCTGCTCCACGAGATCGCTCACGCCCGAAGCGGCGAAACCGACATCACCATCGGTTTCGAGCAAGAGTTGACCTCGCTTCTCGGGATGGTCGCGTCTAATGCGCTGTGCAGAGCTTCCGCCAACACCGAATTACCGCAAGAGTCGACAAAGGCTCGAATCCCTGAAATCCGGGTCGCATCGCGGCAGCCGCAAGCAGCGAGCCGCGACCCCGCTCCCGCGAAGAAGGCGGGGTTCTGGGTTAGGTTGTTCGGCAAACCGCCAAGGTGACGTAATGATGCCCAACCCATCATTCCACCGGACCTGCGCAAAAAGCCGCGCAGGCCGGTGAATTCAGACGTTCGCGGTCGCTACGCGACCGCGAATGAGGCGCGAGTTGATGAACGCTATGT
>CAYZVI010000288.1:0-1722 GCA_964481695.1 uncultured Hydromonas sp.
AAGACTACGAATGCTTGTGCGGTAAATACAAACGTCTGAAACACCGTGGCGTGACTTGTGAGCGCTGCGGCGTGGAGGTCACCTTGACCAAAGTGCGTCGTGAACGCATGGGTCACATCGAGTTGGCATCGCCGGTATCGCACATTTGGTTCTTGAAATCCTTGCCATCTCGTTTAGGTATGGTTTTGGACATGACCCTGCGTGACATCGAACGCGTGCTGTACTTTGAAGCATTCGTGGTGATCGAACCGGGTATGACGCCGTTGAAGCGTTGCCAAATCATGACTGAGGACGACTACTACGCGAAATCCGAAGAGTATGGCGATGAATTCCGTGCGTTGATGGGCGCGGAAGGTATTCGTGAATTGTTGCAAAAACTGGACGTGCCGTCTGAAGTGGAAAAACTGCGCGAAGAACTCAAAGCCACTTCATCCGAAGCCAAAATCAAAAAATTGGCCAAACGTTTAAAAGTTTTAGAAGCCTTCACTCGCTCTGGCATTAAGCCGGAATGGATGGTGATGGAGGTGCTGCCGGTATTGCCGCCGGACTTGCGCCCGTTGGTGCCGTTGGATGGCGGTCGTTTCGCAACTTCTGATCTGAATGACTTGTACCGCCGCGTGATCAACCGCAACAACCGCCTGAAACGCCTGCTCGAATTGCGCGCACCAGAGATCATCACGCGCAACGAAAAACGTATGTTGCAAGAAGCGGTCGATTCATTGCTCGACAATGGTCGTCGTGGTAAAGCCATGGCGGGTGCGAACAAACGCGCGCTGAAATCTTTGGCCGACATGATCAAAGGCAAAGGCGGTCGTTTCCGTCAAAACTTGTTGGGTAAACGTGTGGATTACTCCGGTCGTTCGGTGATCGTGGTCGGTCCGCAGCTCAAGCTGCACCAATGCGGTTTGCCAAAATTAATGGCTTTGGAGTTGTTTAAACCGTTTATTTACAACCGTCTGGAAGCACAAGGTTTGGCGAACACGATTAAATCGGCCAAACGCATGGTGGAAATGCAAGAGCCCGTGGTATGGGATATCCTCGAGGAAGTGATCCGCGAACATCCGGTACTGCTCAACCGTGCACCGACTTTGCACCGTTTGGGTATTCAAGCGTTCGAGCCAGTATTGATCGAAGGTAAAGCGATTCAGTTGCACCCATTGGTTTGTGCGGCGTTCAACGCCGACTTCGACGGTGACCAAATGGCGGTTCACGTACCATTAAGCTTGGAAGCGCAAACCGAAGCGCGCACCTTGATGATGGCATCGAACAACGTCTTGTTCCCAGCTTCTGGCGAGCCATCTGTGGTGCCGTCTCAAGATATCGTCTTGGGTCTGTACTACGCGACCCGTGCGAAAACCAACGGCAAGGGCGAGGGCATGTTCTTCGCCGACGTGGGCGAGGTTCAGCGCGCCTATGCGGCCGGCGAAGTGGCGTTGACCACGCGCATCACTGTACGTGTGGTTGAGTACGACAAAGTGGAAGGTCCAGACGGTGAGGAATTTGTTAAACGCATGAAGCGTTACGAAACCACCGTCGGTCGCGCATTCTTGTCTGAAATTTTGCCACGCGGTTTGTCATTTGAAGTAATGAACAAAACGCTGAAGAAAAAAGAAATTTCTAAGCTGATTACTACGGTATTCCGTCGTTGCGGTTTGCGTGAAACGGTGTTGTTCGTGGATCGTTTGAAAGCCAATGGTTTTGGCTTGGCGACACGCGCCGGTA
>CAYZVI010000289.1:0-1717 GCA_964481695.1 uncultured Hydromonas sp.
GGTCAAACAGTGCGGCGATTTCGTTCAGTGTGTAGTCGTGGCGCAGAGTGGGTGTGGTTTGCATGGTTTTGCTCCTTATGTTTTCAGTTATTGTAGGGTTTGAATTTGGTTTTGCACTTGGGCAAACCAGCGGTCAAAGAGTTTTTGTTCAACGGCTTGTAGGTCGTGGCAGTGGGTTTGCCAATCGGGGTCTATGGCTTGTAGCTGCGCGGTCATGTTGCTCAAATGGCCTTCTTCTTCCTTGATGATGCTGCGTACATGCACGGGTGACTGGGCATCGGTGAGCGCGGCTTGGTAGGTGTGGTAGAGCTTCATGGCGCGGACTTCGATCAGGTAGGTGACGTAGAGGTAGCAGTGGTTTTTCAGGTCGCGCCCGAGCAGGCCTTTTTGTTTGAGGTAGCGTGCGCACGACCAGTCGAGTTTGTGCAGGTAGTGGTAGCTGGCGCGCGGTGCGAGCAGGGTGTCGCGGCGGTAGTCGGACAGCTTTTGCCCGATTTTGCTGATTTGTCGTTTGAGGTAGTGCGCGTGGCGGGCTTCTTCAAAGGCGTGTTGCAGGGTCAATTCGTCCACATGGATCGGGTCAACGTATCCCGCGATTTTGCGCGCGCCGACCGATTCCATCATCGATAGAGTATTGATCCAGCGCGCGTGTACGGCATCGTCGGCGATGATGCGCGGCAGTAGCCCCGCCAAATGCGGACAGTGGGTTTCGTAGGTGGTCTCAGGTGTCATTGTTTTCCTATGGTTTAAACAATATTCAAATCCGCCGCGCCATCGGTCTGGAGAAATTCGCTGATGTGGCGGTAAATGCTTTGCAACTGTTCGGTGCTGATGCAATACGGCGGGATGAGGTAGAGTACATTGCCTATCGGACGCAGCAGTACACCACGGTTCAGGAAATAGTGGTAGATGCGGTCGCGCTCTTGGCTCAGGTAATGCGAGCCGCCATCGGTGCGTATCGTCATGGCTAAAATCGTGCCGCAGGTGCGGACGTTTTCGACTTTAGGGTGAGCTGCAATCTGGTTGGCAAAGTCACAGTGCGCGTTGGCTATCATCGCACGTGCTTGGCTACACTCGTCGGTCAACAGTAAATCGAGACTGGCCAACGCTGCCGCGCAGGCAATCGGGTTGGCGGTGTAGGAGTGGCCGTGGTACAGCGCGTGGCGCACGTCATCGCTATAAAACGCGTCGTACACCGCTGCGGTACAGAGTGTCACCGCCATCGGCAGCGTGCCGCCGGTCAAGCCTTTGGACAGGCAAATCATATCGGGTGTGACGCTGAGCTGTTCGCAGGCAAATAGGGTGTCGGTGCGACCAAAACCCGTCATCACCTCATCGGCGATCACATACGCACCAGCGGCTTTGGCTGCGGCGAACAGTTGTGATAGTGCATCGGCATCGTGCATTTGCATTCCCGCGGCACCTTGCACCAATGGTTCGACGATCAGTGCGGCGACATCGCCGTTCGCCAATATTGTTTGCAATGCGGCCAAACTCTCGGCCGCACGCTCGCGCGTCGGCACGGGGATGAAGGCGACGTTGAACAGTTTGTCATCAAACGGTTCGGTGAACAGCCCACGGCCGCTGGCGGACATCGCGCCGAAGGTGTCGCCGTGGTAGCCATCGGCTAAAGCGACGATGGTGCGGCGTGTTTGGCCGCGATTGGTGAAGGCTTGCAGCGCCATTTTGATGGCGATTTCGGTGGCGCAGGAGCCAT
>CAYZVI010000290.1:0-1715 GCA_964481695.1 uncultured Hydromonas sp.
AGTCGATAGTGTTGCTTTATATCAGGCCCTGGGAGGTGGTGTCAGTTAAGGCTATACCCTATTCTGATGTCAGGAGAGGCCACCCAAAATCGTCAGAATAGAGTCTTAATTTGTATTTCTTGACGCATGCGGCGAAAAGTCATAGATTTCTTCCTGACACTTTCGTATTGGGAGGCATCTTGCAGGGTCAACGCATCGGCTACGTCCGGGTCAGCACCTTTGACCAGAACCCGGAACGGCAATTGGATGGAGTTCAGGTAGCGCGGATGTTCACCGACAAGGCATCCGGCAAGGACACCCAGCGTCCCGAGCTGGAAAGACTGCTCGCCTTCGTGCGCGAAGGCGACACCGTGGTGGTGCATAGCATGGATCGGTTGGCGCGCAATCTGGATGACTTGCGCCGCATCGTGCAGGGCCTGACCAAGCGCGGCGTGCGCATCGAATTCGTCAAGGAAAGCCTGGCCTTCACCGGCGAGGACTCGCCAATGGCGAATTTGATGCTGTCGGTGATGGGCGCGTTTGCCGAGTTCGAGCGGGCATTGATCCGCGAACGGCAGCGCGAGGGAATCGCGTTGGCCCGGCAACGGGGTGCCTACCGGGGCCGCAAGAAGTCATTGAACGATGAGCAGATTGTCGAACTGAAACGGCGCGTCGCGGCGGGTGAGCAAAAAGCTCTGATCGCCCGCGACTTCGGTATCAGTCGTGAAACCTTGTACCAGTACCTGCGGGAAAACTGAGCATGCCCCGCCGTTCGATCCTCTCCACCGCCGAGCGCGAAAGCCTGTTGGCATTACCCGATGCCAAAGACGACCTGATCCGATACTACACGTTCAGCGACAACGATCTGTCAGTCATCCGACAGCACCGTGGCCCGGCGAATCGGCTGGGCTTCGCCGTTCAGCTTTGCTACCTGCGATTCCCCGGCGTCATCCTGGGCGCTGATGAGTTGCCATTTCCGCCCCTGCTGCGCATCGTGGCGTCGCAGCTCAAAGTGCCGGTCGAAAGCTGGGACGACTACGGGCAGCGGGAGCAGACCCGGCGCGAGCACCTGGTAGAACTGCAAACAGTGTTCGGCTTCCAACCGTTCACCATGAGCCACTATCGGCAGGCGGTGCATACGCTGATCGAGCTGGCCCTGCAAACCGACAAGGGCATCGTGCTGGCCAGCGCCTTGATTGAGCATTTACGGCGGCAGTCGATCATCCTGCCCGCGCTCAACGCCATTGAGCGCGCCAGCGCCGAGGCCATCACCCGTGCCAATCGGCATATTTACGAAACCTTGTCCGAACCGTTGTCGAACGGGCATCGCCATCGACTCGATGAACTGCTGAAACGCCGCGACAATGGTAAAACGACCTGGCTGGCCTGGCTGCGCCAGTCGCCCATCAAGCCGAATTCCCGGCACATGCTGGAACACATCGAGCGCCTGAAAGCCTGGCAGGCGCTCGACCTGCCTTCCGGCATCGAACGGGCGGTGCACCAGAACCGCCTGCTCAAGATCGCCCGCGAGGGTGGCCAGATGACGCCCGCCGACCTGGCCAAGTTTGAGCCGCAGCGGCGCTACGCGACGTTGGTCGCGCTCGCCATCGAGGGCATGGCCACGGTCACAGACGAAATCATCGACCTGCACGACCGTATCCTGGGCAAGCTGTTCAACGCAGCCAAGAACAAGCATCAGCAGCAGTTCCAGGCATCCGGCAAGGCGATCAACGCCA
>CAYZVI010000291.1:0-1712 GCA_964481695.1 uncultured Hydromonas sp.
AGGTAATAAGCGCAGTGCCGCCATAACTCATAAATGGCAGTGGCACACCTACCACTGGCAAAATCCCAGCGACCATGCCCATATTCACAAATACATAAGTGAAAATAATCATAGCCAAAGATCCAGCCAGCAGACGATCAAATCGCGTTTCTGCCTGATGTGCAATCGACAATCCACGCGATATAAGCGCCAAGTATAACACAAGAAGTAATAAAACACCGATCAGCCCAAATTCTTCAGAATAAACGGCCAAAAGGAAGTCAGTCGACTTTTCGGGGATAAATTGTAGCTGTGATTGCGTGCCATCCATCCAGCCCTTCCCCAGCAAACCGCCAGAACCAATGGCAGTTCGTGCTTGCAGGATATGAAAACCCGTACCCCGAGGATCCTCCATCGGGTTAAGCAAAACATCCACCCTTTTGCGCTGATAGTCGTGTAATAAGAAGTTATAAACCAGTGGTAAAGATACAACAGCCAAACCAATCAATGCGCCGATAATACGCCAGCTAATCCCCGCATAAAACACCACATACGCACCCGCTGCGGCAACCAAAAGCCCCGTTCCCAAGTCTGGCTGCTTGGCAATCAACAAAAATGGAATAACAAACATCAAGGTAGCCACACCAAAGGCTTTCCATAACTGTTTGCCCTGCACATTGCCCATATTATGAAAATAAAAAGCGATCATCAGAGGCACGCCGATTTTGAGTAGCTCCGATGGCTGAAAGCCAAAAATCCACCGTCGAGCACCCAAGCGCACCTCACCAAACAAAGCCACAGCGACCAACAGAATGACACCGGCAACATACACCGGCACAGAAGCGCGCATAAATATCTTCGGCGGAGTATATGCCAAAACGACAATAACACCCCAACACAGCGCCAAATTACGGATGTGCTGGGCAAAACGATCTGGTCGATCTGTGGAGGCACTGTACATCGTCACCAAGCTGACTACGGTAATGAGTAACAATATCGCAACCATCACCGGATCCACGGGTGACAAAATCTTGCGCAAAAAACGCCCTGAATTATGTAAACGCATGTCATTGCCCCTTTTGCGCGCTCTTACTTGGAGCCGATGTCTCTGTGGCAGCAGCATCGCTCGCATTGCGTCCACGTAGCTGCATGCGCTGACCATTTTGAGAAGCGACAAAGGCATCAAGTGCACGGCGTACCAAAGGCGCCGCCGCTTTCGCACCAAAGCCCGCATTCTCTACAATCGCAGCAATCGCAATTTGTGGTTTATCCACTGGATAAAACGCGATGTACAAAGAATGATCGCGCATGAATTCGCCTTTCATACTTTGCGCGTATGTGGAATTCTGACTCACGGAGAATACCTGCGCCGTACCCGTTTTACCACCAGGTAAGCCCGCGGGTAAACCGTTAAAAATACCACGCCCTGTGCCTGAAATATTCACCTGTACCATTGCACGCTTAATCAAATCAATATCCGCCGCTGGGATTTGCAAATCAGACAACATTTGCGGTTGAGTTTCAAGTCGTTGCCCAGTTATGGGATCAATCTTAGCCTTGAGTAAATAAGGCTTCATGCGGACACCACCGTTCGCAATGGTCGCGATACCACTGGCCAACTGTAAAATGGTAAAGGTATTTTCGCCCTGCCCAATCCCTAAACTGATGGTTTGACCTTCACTCCACTCACGGCCTGTGCGTTTAAAAAACCACTCTTTGGATGGCAAAATACC
>CAYZVI010000292.1:0-1709 GCA_964481695.1 uncultured Hydromonas sp.
TTAGAGCACAGCTTATCGCAGCCCCAACAAATACGTTCGGGATGTTTCGGATGTGTCGGTAGAGGTCTTGCCATTTATTTTTTCAATCAAAATATTTTATTGATGCATCAACCATAGTGTCAACAATGGAATCAGATTAAACAGCAAAATACCGATTTTATACACGGCCATGGCCGCATAATGAATCGCATCAAACTGCGTATTGCTCAGGTGAAACCAGCGACGGTGTAGCCCCAGCAGCCAATTATGTCGCCAAGTGAATACGCCGAACCAAACCAGCAGCACAGCATAATTGAGCAATAGATTCCATAGGAGAAATTGTGCCATCTCTGAATGATTCATACCATCCCCCATTTGCTGAACACGCTTTAACCAAAACGTAGGTCACTGAGGCATGTCGCCGAGAGCGTCCCATTTCAGTTCCGCACCACTTACTTCGCACGCACCGCAATGTAGAAATTCACCTGCATTTGCTCACGGCCTTGCACCAATTCTGGCTTAGCAACATCTTCATTTTTTCCGCGCATGGACATGGCTTCAGCCGCATACATACGACCACCTCCGTAACCGCTGCATGGATTATTTGGCATAATATTCATGTGCGCTATGCGCCATGCGCTGACTGGTTGCCCAAAGGCTTTTGCAACCGTCGCAATGCGTGCCTTAACATTTGCAAAGGCTTCATCATTGAGTTTCTGCTCTGCGGCTCGTCGACCTTCTGGGCTGAGGTATGAGCTCAGGCTTCCAACATTCACACCCATAGTCTGTAATTTAGACGCTAATTCAGCCATTTCATTCAAGTCTTTACCCGTGAGCAAAAATGACTGCTGTACCACCCATTTATTCATCAATTTGCCGTCTTCGTCGCGTTCTTGATAAGTGTTATAGCTTTGATTTTCAACCGTCACGCTACGATATTGCTTGATCAACTGCATGGCTTGACTCATGGTACGGTTGACTTTGTCGGCAACTTGAACTTTATCGCGCTCATTGACAGAAAAATCCACGTTCATCATCGCAGAATCATGTGCAACCATTTTTTCTGCGCTGGTGCACATCTCGACCAGAGAACCATTTTGATTGATGGCGACAGTTTCAGCCTGAGCCACTGCGCACGACAAAGATAAACACCCCAAACCAACTGCCGCCAAGCATTTTGCTTTATTCATGTGAAATTTCCTGTCATAAAAAACAATGGGAGTACAACCGATGTTGTACTCCCATTGTAATGCGTGAGTCTTTTTGGCGTTGACGTTTTTCAGTCAATACCTATCCGCATTAGTTTTTGCTTTGGTCAACCAATTTGTTTTTACCGATCCAAGGCATCATTGCGCGCAATTTACCACCCACTTGCTCGATTTGATGTTGTTCAGTCAAATGGCGACGAGACACCATGGTTGGTGCGCCCGCTTTGTATTCCAAGATGAAGCTTTTCGCGTATTCACCGGTTTGGATGTTTTTCAAGGCTTGACGCATGGCTTTGCGTGACTCTTCATTGATCACTTGAGGACCGGTCACGTATTCGCCGTACTCAGCGTTGTTCGAAATTGAGTAGTTCATGTTGGCAATACCACCTTCGTAGATCAGGTCAACGATGAGTTTCAATTCGTGCAAACATTCGAAATACGCCATTTCAGGTGCATAACCGGCTTCCACCAAGGTTTCAAAGCCCATTTTCACCAGCTCAACCGCGCCACCGCACAATACGG
>CAYZVI010000293.1:0-1698 GCA_964481695.1 uncultured Hydromonas sp.
GGGGTGACTGCGTACCTTTTGTATAATGGGTCAGCGAC
The DNA here is from genome assembly GCA_964481695.1 of uncultured Hydromonas sp. Classification (GTDB taxonomy): domain Bacteria; phylum Pseudomonadota; class Gammaproteobacteria; order Burkholderiales; family Burkholderiaceae; genus CTSOIL-112. The sequence goes on from CAYZVI010000293.1 coordinate 39, forward strand.
TTACGTTGTGTTGCGAGCTTAACCGAATAGGGGAGGCGTAGCGAAAGCGAGTCTGATAAGGGCGTTTAGTAGCATGGCGTAGACCCGAAACCGGATGATCTATCCATGGCCAGGATGAAGGTGCCGTAACAGGTACTGGAGGTCCGAACCCACTAACGTTGAAAAGTTAGGGGATGAGCTGTGGATAGGGGTGAAAGGCTAAACAAACTTGGAAATAGCTGGTTCTCTCCGAAAACTATTTAGGTAGTGCCTCACGTATCACCTTCGGGGGTAGAGCACTGTTTTGGCTAGGGGGTCATCGCGACTTACCAAACCTATGCAAACTCCGAATACCGAAGAGTGCGAGCGTGGGAGACAGACATCGGGTGCTAACGTCCGGTGTCAAGAGGGAAACAACCCAGACCGCCAGCTAAGGTCCCCAATATAGACTAAGTGGGAAACGAAGTGGGAAGGCTAAGACAGTCAGGAGGTTGGCTTAGAAGCAGCCACCCTTTAAAGAAAGCGTAATAGCTCACTGATCGAGTCGTCCTGCGCGGAAGATGTAACGGGGCTAAGCCAGTTACCGAAGCTGCGGATGCACAGCACATGCTGTGCGTGGTAGGAGAGCGTTCTGTAAGCCTGAGAAGGTGCGTTGTAAAGCGTGCTGGAGGTATCAGAAGTGCGAATGCTGACATGAGTAGCGATAAAGGGGGTGAAAAGCCCCCTCGCCGTAAGCCCAAGGTTTCCTACGCAACGTTCATCGGCGTAGGGTTAGTCGGCCCCTAAGGCGAGGCTGAGAAGCGTAGCTGATGGGAAACAGGTTAATATTCCTGTACCGTTGTTAAGTGCGATGTGGGGACGGATGGTTGCAGGTGATCCAGTTATTGGATTCTGGTTTCTGCGATGTAGGCGACTGTTAGGCAAATCCGGCAGTCATATACCGAGGTCGTGGATCGAGTGCTCTAGGGCGCGAAGTCACTGAATGTCATTCCAAGAAAAGCCACTAAGCTCCAGCTTAACAAGACCGTACCGCAAACCGACACAGGTGGGCGAGATGAGTATTCTAAGGCGCTTGAGAGAACTGCGGAGAAGGAACTCGGCAAATTGATACCGTAACTTCGGGAGAAGGTATGCCCTTGTAGCGTGAAGAGAACATCGGAGCGTGAAAGGGTCTCAGAGAATCGGTGGCTGCGACTGTTTAATAAAAACACAGCACTCTGCAAACACGAAAGTGGACGTATAGGGTGTGACGCCTGCCCGGTGCTGGAAGATTAAATGATGGGGTGCAAGCTCTTGATTGAAGTCCCAGTAAACGGCGGCCGTAACTATAACGGTCCTAAGGTAGCGAAATTCCTTGTCGGGTAAGTTCCGACCTGCACGAATGGCGTAACGATGGCCACACTGTCTCCTCCGCAGACTCAGCGAAGTTGAAATGTTTGTGATGATGCAATCTCCCCGCGGCTAGACGGAAAGACCCCATGAACCTTTACTGTAGCTTTGCATGGTATGTTGAATCGTTTTGTGTAGGATAGGTGGGAGACTTTGAAGCCGGTACGCCAGTATCGGTGGAGTCGTCCTTGAAATACCACCCTGAATTATTTGACGTTCTAACCACGGCCCATGAATCTGGGTCTGGGACAGTGCATGGTAGGCAGTTTGACTGGGGCGGTCTCCTCCCAAA
>CAYZVI010000294.1:0-1692 GCA_964481695.1 uncultured Hydromonas sp.
CCGATAAAGCTGCGGCGATAATCAGTGTTTCTTTCAACGCATTGTGCTCGCGCGCGGCCAAAATCATGCGCCCGACGCGCGGATCAATCGGCAGTTTCGCCAACGCCCGACCGATTTCGCTCAGCTCATTTTTCGCGTTGAGCGCGCCCAATTCCTGCAATAAGTGATAGCCGTCGCTGATCGCGCGATTGAGCGGTGCTTGCACAAACGGGAACGCCTCGATCTGCGTCAGACCGAGCGACTTCATACGCAAAATCACGTTGGCCAAAGACGAGCGCATAATCTCCGGATCGGTAAAATCCGGACGATTTTGAAAATTTGCTTCCTCATACAAACGGATGCACACGCCCGCTGCCACACGACCGCAGCGACCCGCACGCTGATTCGCCGCCGCTTTGGAAATCGGCTCGATTTGTAGCTGTTCGACTTTCTGGCGATACGAATAGCGCTTGACCCGCGCCATACCCGTATCCACGACGTAACGGATGCCGGGCACCGTCAGCGAGGTTTCCGCGACGTTGGTGGCGAGCACGATGCGTCGGGCGTTGGACGGTTTAAAGATCCGATCCTGCTCGGCTGCGGATAGACGCGCAAACAGCGGTAAAATCTCGGTATGCGCCGGATGATGTTTGCGTAATGCTTCAGCGGCTTCGCGGATTTCTCGTTCACCCGGCAAAAACACCAGCACATCGCCACTGCCTTCACGCGCCAATTCATCCACCGCATCGACAATCCCGTCATATAAGTCACGCTCGCTTCCACGTGCCTCTTCATCCGATTGGATGGGTCGATAACGAACCTCGACCGGATAAGTTCGCCCACTGACATTGATGATGGGGGCGGGTTTACCATGATGTGCGAAATGCTCGGCAAAGCGCTCAGCATCAATCGTCGCCGAGGTGATGATGATTTTCAGATCAGGGCGTTTGGGCAAGATTTCTTTTAAATAGCCCAACAAAAAATCAATGTTTAAACTGCGCTCATGCGCTTCATCAATGATGATGGTGTCGTACTGACGCAGCAGTCGGTCGGTCTGCGTCTCAGCCAATAAAATCCCGTCGGTCATGAGTTTCACTGATGCGCCCTCGTGCAGACGGTCGGCAAAACGGATTTTGTAACCGACAATTTCGCCCAATTCGGACTGCATTTCCTCGGCAATTCGACGCGCGGTGCTGGTTGCGGCCAGGCGGCGCGGTTGTGTGTGACCAATCAGACCTTTACCGCCCGCACCCAAACCACGCCCCAAGCTCAAGCACATTTTAGGTAACTGCGTGGTTTTACCTGAGCCAGTTTCACCGCAGACAATGACCACCTGATGCTGCGCAATCAGCTCGCAAATACGTTCACGCTCTTGAGATACAGGTAGGTTTTCGGGGAAATCAATTTTCGCTTGCAAGGCGCTGATTTGCTCAGGTGTTACTCGTAAAAATTGAGGCTTATGTATCGTTTGCTTTTTAGTTGACCGGACTGATGGCGTAGCACTTGGTGATTGGTTTTTGGGTGAGCGCTGACGCTCCTCGCCCGAGCGTTTTGCTTGGGGGGACTTTTTCGCCTCGGGTTTAGGGCTATGAGCTCCATCCGCTGATGCGGTCTGCTTTATCTGCTTTAATCGAGCCAAACCTGTTTTTAAATCAGTCATTTGTAAGAACTAATCGGGTTGTTTACAGATTGATTGATAAAAGTACGTTTGAA
>CAYZVI010000295.1:0-1680 GCA_964481695.1 uncultured Hydromonas sp.
ACACTTCTACACCAATATAGTTGACATTCGGATTTTGCGCAGCAATTTTTGCCGTAGTTTCACCCATACCACAGCCGATTTCCAACACGATGGGATGCTCGTTGCCAAAAATATCCGCCCATTCCCGGGCACTTTTCAGACGATTTTCATACACGATACCAAACTTCGGCATCAGGGTTTCGTATGCGCGACGTTGCGCTTCGGAAAAATGACCTTTGCGACGGACAAAGCTTTTGATGTGTCCATGCGCATGCGCTTCATCATCGGTGTGCTGCGTGTCCGTATTTAGTGATGTGTGATGTTCTTGATTCATAAGGATTGATTTGAATTAAATAAATTGCGCAAAAATGCCCCGACGGACTATATCGGGGCATTGATCAAACGCATTGCTGCGCTGTTGCAATTATTGCAAAGCTTCCAAAATACGCGCACGGATTTCATCCACCGAACCCACCCCTGAAATTTTGCGGTATTTCGGCGCCACTGCGTCGCCACTGGCAGACCAGTTGCCGTAGTAATCAACCAATGGACGGGTTTGTGCTTGGTACACGTCCAGACGTTTGCGCACAGTTTCTTCCTTGTCATCGTCTCGCTGCATCAACTCTTCGCCCGTCACATCGTCCTTACCTTCCACTTTGGGTGGATTGTACTCAATATGGTAAACGCGACCGGATGCGGCATGTACACGACGACCGCTCATGCGTTTGATGATTTCTTCAGACGGAACGTCGATTTCCAGTACAAAATCGACCAACACTTGTGCGTCTTTCAATGCATCTGCTTGTGGAATCGTACGTGGGAAGCCATCAAACAAATAGCCGTTGGCGCAGTCGCTTTCCGTCAAGCGCTCTTTCACCAAATTGATGATCAAACCATCAGACACCAATTGACCTGCGTCCATCACCTGTTTGGCCTCGATACCCAGCGGCGTACCCGCTTTAACCGCCGCGCGCAGCATATCACCGGTAGAAATCTGTGGAATGCCGTAATGCTCTTTGATGAAATTGGCCTGAGTGCCTTTGCCCGCACCCGGTGGGCCTAATAAGATAATACGCATGGTTGTGTCTTTCCAAGTAGGTCTAAAAATGTTAGCTCATAACCTTACCTTAGGCTTGAGCTTCGGTCAAGTTTAAAAAAAATCTTATCGTGCAACATCGCGCAGATATCGCTCAACCACCGCAACATCCTCAGGCGTATCCACGCCCGGCGCAGCGGCTGCATCGCTAATAAATACGGAAATATGCTCACCGTTGGCCAATACGCGCAACTGCTCCAAACTCTCAATCTGTTCCAAACGGCTCATCGGCAATTGACCATAGCGTTTGAGAAAACCAACGCGATAGGCGTAAATACCCATGTGACGCAAAACCGGTAAATCCGCAGGCAAAGTTTGCCCCGCCTCATCGGTATTGGTTTGCGATTTCATCCAGTCGCGCGGATACGGAATCGGTGCACGCGAGAAATACAAAGCGCGCTGCTGCTCATCCAATACCACTTTGACCATATTCGGATTGAGAAAATCAGCCAGCTGGTGCAGCGGGTGCGCCGCCGTCGCCATCACGCACGAAGTATCGTCATTCAAAGCCTGCGCCACAGCGGTAATCAACTGCGGATCAATCGCCGGCTCGTCACCCTGCACATTCACCACGATTGTATCATCCGACCAGCCGCGTTCAATTG
>CAYZVI010000296.1:0-1677 GCA_964481695.1 uncultured Hydromonas sp.
GTCAGCGCCAAGAAACATACAAAACAAACCACCGTAACCGTAACGCGAGCAAGTGTAATCTTATCCATTTGTACGCAACACCTTATTTGTTAGCCAACGCCAGACCCAAGCTTTGCAGATATGCAATTACAGCTTCCATTTCGGTTTTGCCTTCGACTTCTTTAGGCGCTGCTGCAATTTGCTCTGGAGTGTAAGGGACGCCTACACGACTCAAAGCACGCATATGAGCAGAAATAGTAGTGTGATCTACCTTATTGGCAGCCAACCAAGGATATGCTGGCATATTTGATTGAGGTACGACTGAGCGTGGATCAATCAAATGCTTAACGTGCCAGTCATCGGTATTACGACCACCTTCACGAGCCAAGTCTGGACCCGTACGTTTGGAACCCCATTGGAATGGATGATCGTAAACAGATTCACCAGCAACAGAGTAATGGCCATAACGCAAGGTTTCTGCACGGAATGGGCGAATCATTTGTGAGTGACAGTTGTAGCAGCCCTCACGTTGGTACACATCACGACCAGCCAATTGCAACGCAGTGTAAGGTTTAACACCCTCAATCGGTTGCGTTGTCGATTTTTGGAAGAACAATGGCAATATTTCCACCAGCCCCCCGAAAACCAATGCCAAGAAAGTAAATACGATCAACCAACCGACTTTACTCTCCATCTTTTCTTGTGAAATAAAACTCATGGTATTTTCTCCAAACCGTAGATCAATTAGTGATGTACATCAACAGGTACAGGGATCGGCGCATTGTTAACGGCGCGACCTACGGCAATTGTTCTAAATACGTTATAGGCCATGATAACCATACCACTGAGGTACAAGATACCACCCAACAAACGGATCACGTACAGAGGCCAAGAAGCGGCGATTGACTGAATATGCGTATACATCAAAGTACCGTCTGGGTTAACCGCACGCCACATCATGCCTTGCATTACACCAGAAATCCACATAGAAGCGATGTACAAAACTACGCCAATCGTTGCAATCCAGAAGTGTGTATTGATCAAACGAGTGCTATACATAGAGGTACGATTGAACAAACGCGGGATGAGGTAGTACAAAGAGCCCATGGACACGAAACCAACCCAACCCAAAGCACCACTGTGTACGTGACCTACAGTCCAGTCAGTGTAGTGAGACAATGCATTCACTTCTTTGATCGCCATCATTGGACCTTCGAAGGTAGACATACCGTAGAAAGACAAAGATACGATCAAGAACTTCAAGATTGGATCATCGCGCAATTTTTCCCATGCGCCAGACAAAGTCATAATACCGTTGATCATGCCACCCCAGCTTGGCGCCAACAGAATCAATGAGAAAACCATACCCAAAGATTGCGTCCAGTCAGGCAAAGCCGTGTAGTGTAGATGGTGAGGACCTGCCCACATGTAAGTGAAGATTAAACCCCAGAAGTGAACGACTGACAAACGATAAGAGTAAACCGGACGTTGTGCTTGTTTTGGTACGAAATAGTACATCATACCCAAGAACGCCGCAGTCAAGAAAAAACCTACCGCATTGTGACCATACCACCATTGGATCATAGCGTCTTGTGCGCCCGCATAGGCAGAATATGATTTCCACATGCCCGCAGGAATAGCAGCGCTATTAACCAAATGCAGTAAAGCTACAGCGATAATATATGAACCAAAGAACCA
>CAYZVI010000297.1:0-1665 GCA_964481695.1 uncultured Hydromonas sp.
TTTTGATAAAAACTCAAGTTCTGCCCAAGGGTTATACATATGCTCCAATACATCTAAAAGCATGACTGTGTCAATTTTTTGCAGATCCTGAATTTGCTCTGTGTTCCACTCTCTTAATGGCGCTGTGATTACTTGATCAAGGCGTTGTTTGGCAATCTTTGCCGCTTGCATATCCAATTCACAGCCCAATACGCGAGCATTTTGGAAGCTGTTCTTTATTCCCACTCCGACGGCACCTGTCGCACATCCGATATCTAATACATTCTGAGGAGCAGAGGCAAATAGCATATGCAGGTCTTTGCGTTGTACATCAGCGTATGTAAACGACTGCGTACCCGTGTTTTCTAAAGCCATCCAAGGGCGGTTTTCAGAAGCGGTAGTATTCATGTGCTTAAAAAGGTAGTTAGATCAAGTTAGTTACGTATTCTACTGATTTTTGTTATCGCTGTTTACCAAATTTTTTGGGTTTAATAAGGCATATTCTTGTGAAAAGGGTATTTTGCATATTTTAATTGATAGCAAAACACCCTGCCTAAAGCAGGGTGTTTCGTTTATGATTTTCAAGAGTAAACAATTACTGCGCTGCTGGCTGACCTACAAAAATTTCCACTCGACGGTTTTCTGCGCGACCTGCTTCGGTTGCATTACTAGCGACTGGCTGAGTAGAGCCTTTGCCTTCGGTTGTGAAACGAGAGGAGCTAACTCCTTTATTGACCAAGTAAGCTTTGGTGCTGTCAGCACGACGTTGAGACAGAGGATAGTTGATGGCGTCAGAGCCTGTATTGTCTGTATGGCCAACGATGCGAACAACGGTGGTTTTGTTGGTATTCAACGTAGTTGCAAACGTATTCAATACGGTTTGTAAACGCGGTTGGATATAAGCCTGATTCACCGCAAAGCCAGCGTCAGTAGGAATTTCCAATTTCAATTGATTGTCAGCAGTACGGCTCACATCAATACCAGTGCCCGCAGTCGCCGTTTCCATAGCAGCGCGCTGTTTCTCCATTTGGTTATTCCATACATATCCGCCCAAAGCGCCAACAGCTGCACCGATGGCTGCATCACGACCCACTTTATCGCTACCGGTTGTAGAGCCGATAATAGCACCAGCCGCTGCACCAGCTAATGCACCAATCCCTGCGGATGCCGCTGCGCCTGGAGGATTACCGTTGTTGTACGTTGCGCAGCCTTGCAAGCTAATAGCACCAATAATCACGGAAGTAATGAGCAGTTTTTTCATACGGTTCTCCTTTGAAAGTTTTAAAAAAGTACAAGTAATGCTTTTTTGCACGTAATACGTTTTGATTGTAACACTAAAAAACAATTTTAGCCGTCAAGGTTCCTCGGCTCGAATGTTGGGTCGAAAATAAACCAAGATGTTGAACATATCAATGCGTATTCAGCAGATTTGGTTGACACTTTGTAATATCGTTGTAAAAAACCCCAGCCATTGGCTGGGGTTTTGGATTAGACAATATCGTATAGGATTGTCTGATAGAGCGATGAGTTACATCATGCCGCCCATACCTCCCATACCGCCCATACCACCCATGTCTGGCATCGCTGGTTTGTCTTCTGGGATTTCAGCTATCATGCAGTCGGTGGTCAGAACCAAACCGGCAACCGATGCGGCGTTTTGCAACGCAGTGCGGGTCACTTTGGTTG
>CAYZVI010000298.1:0-1664 GCA_964481695.1 uncultured Hydromonas sp.
GAAACGGCGCCAGATGCTGATTGATCTCGCTGGTTAACTCTTTGTACGAAGGAATTGCAGGCATGATTTTCTCCTAAAAACGATTTTTATATTTATATTAACATAAGTAAATAATTTTTTATTTTGAAATCAGCGTTCACAACATGCAAAAAAACATCGTTAAAAAACGATGGTTCATACTCACAATCTGTGATTTTGATACTCAATCCCGCGCCGCACCTGCGCCTGAGTCATACTCGGGCGACTGCAAAATCGCCAAAGCTTTTTGGCAAATCTCGATCCAAAAACCCTCATGCTGAATGCCTGAAGCCAGTACCAAATTTTGTAATGCCTGTTTGCGTGTCGGTTTGCCTTGCTGTCGGTTGAGATCACGCACTTCAAATTCACGATACAGCGCCAATTGCGCTTCGTGCAGTTGCAGCCGATTGCGCAATTCCTGCACCAACGCAGCAGTCGCATCATCGTCCATACCCAAGACCGCCTCAGCACGCAGCCGCACCATCAGCTCGTTGCGCAGTGGTTGTGGATCCATAGTCGTACCAACCCAGCGGCGCAACTCCGCTTGACCCGCTGGCAAAATCTGATACGCGCGTTTGCGTCCACGCCCTGATTCAGCGGGTAAAGACTCAATCCAGCCGAGCGCCTCCATCCGCGCTAATTCGCGGTAAATTTGCTGGTGCGTTGCATGCCAAAAATAGCCGAGCGAGCGATCAAAGCGCTGCGCCAGATCGGAGCCGGAGGCGGAATGACCCACCAGAGAAGTCAGGAGTGCGTGAGGTAAAGACATAGCGAAATTCTAAAGGACGTGATTTTTTTATGCAACCAGTTGCATAAAATAAAAAACCTCGTTATGATTTTGCAACCAGTTGCATAAACACATCCAAAACCATGCAAAATAGCAGGTAACATGAGCGTACAAATACGCATGTATCAAATATCACCAAAAGGAACAACCATGAGCCACTACCCACTCCTCAATCGCCCGCTCGATCTGGGCTTCACCACCCTGAAAAACCGCGTCATCATGGGCTCCATGCACGTGGGGCTGGAAGAGGCCGAAAACGGCTTTGAGCGCATGGCCGCGTTTTACGCCGAGCGCGCACGCGGTGGCGTGGGTCTGATCGTCACCGGTGGGATAGCGCCGAATGATCGCGGTCGTCCGATGGCCGGCGGCTCCATGTTGACCACCGAAGCCGAAGCCGAGCATCACCGTATCGTCACCGATGCCGTGCATGCCGAGGGTGGCAAAATTGCCATGCAGATTCTGCACTTTGGTCGCTACTCCTACCAGCCGAATCTGGTCGCACCAAGCGCCATCAAAGCACCGATCAACCCATTCGTACCGCACGAATTGAGCAGCGAAGAAGTTGAGCAAACCATCGCCGATTTCGTCAACTGCGCGGCATTGGCACAAAAAGCCGGCTACGACGGTGTGGAAATCATGGGCTCGGAAGGCTACCTCATCAACGAATTCATCGCCGCGCGCACCAATCAGCGCATCGACGAGTGGGGCGGTGCGTATGCAAACCGCATCCGTTTCCCAATAGAAATCGTGCGTCGCGTGCGTGAGCGCGTGGGTAGCCATTTCATCATCATCTACCGCCTGTCTATGCTCGATCTGGTCGAAGGCGGCTCGACCTTTGACGAAGTGGTGCAACTGGCGC
>CAYZVI010000299.1:0-1664 GCA_964481695.1 uncultured Hydromonas sp.
TACATCAAATTAGCCGCTTAAACTGTCCGTGGAAACGAGGGCAGATCAAATTAATTTTTCTATCAATTGTTTGTAATTTAACAAAAAAAAATGTATAAAGCTTTTTTGTCTATCTTGTTGAAAATGTTATTTAAAAAATATTTATATACTTTTTTTGCAATACTCTTACTTTTTATTGCATGTAAAATAATGATCATGGGGATAGGTTTAGGGTCTTCAAATACTAAGACCATACTATTAATGATTTTTATTATTATTGTTAGTTCTTCAAAGAAAGCTTTCTACTATTTTATTATTCCTCTAACTGTTCTATATGCTCTATACACTCCCGTAGGTTTAACTTATGGTGGTGTGGCTTATCACTATATGGCATCAGCTTTTGCAACTGATACTAATGAAACATATGAGTTTTTTAAAAATATTCCTATCAAAAATTACTTTATGGCAATAGCCATTATCCCTTTCGTGATAGCTTATTATAAAATAACAACTAATTTAGAGATAAAGATGTATAGGAATAAAACTATTCTTATTGTTTTTATTTTTATAGCTTTATTTAAACAAGCTCCATTCAAACTTTTCTCTGATATAAAAGACTCAATTAAAGAAGTAAAAAAAGAGCAGAAAATTTTAGAGGATTTAGATAAAAAAACTTCTTGGGAAAAAACCAAATTAATAAACTCGAAATATGATACCTATGTATTAATTATAGGGGAAAGTGTTCGTCGTGATTATTTACATGCTTATGGATACAGTATTCCAAATACACCTTTTCTTTCAAACTCTAAAGGAATACTTATCGATGGCTTAACAGCCCCTGCCAAAAATACTGTGGCAAGTTTACGACTCATGCTTACTCAAGCAACTACAGATAGTCAGCCTCAATACGATAAAAATTTTGTAGATTTAGCCAATCAATCTGGATTTAAAACTTACTGGTTATCAAATCAAGGATATTTAGGGGAACATGATACTCCTCTTACAGCTATTGCAAAAAAAAGCTCACAGACATTTTTCCTTAAAAAAGGTGCCTATGATTCATTAAATACTAGTGATTTTTCATTAATACCTGAATTTAAGAAACTTATAACTAATAAAAATAAAAAACTTATTGTAATTCATCTATACGGTTCTCATCCAAATGCATGTGACCGCATTGAAGACTACCCTAAAATGTTAGACAAAATTGACTCGAAATATGATGAAATTAATTGCTATATTTCTTCTATTAAGAAAACTGATGCAATTTTGCAGGAAATCTATACCTCATTAGTTAATATCGAGAAGAAAGATAATATCAATTTTTCAATGCTTTATTTTGCTGATCATGGATTATCCTCTCAACAGGATGGTGATAGTGTCGTTTTACGCGTTGGAGAGAAAAAACAATCTTATCAAGTACCACTCTTTATGGTGAATTCAGATTCAATTGATCAAAAAACATGTAAGTCATTTAAGTCGGGACTTAATTTCACAAATGGTATAGGGAGTTGGCTTGGTATATCTAACCAACAATTACCTCAATACTCTCTATTTGATTGCAAAAATGATAGCAATCAAATAAATCATCAAACAATGCTTAACAATTCTGAAAATGACACTATTGTTAATTTCTAATATTATTGATCTGCCCTCGTTTCCACGGACAGTTTAAGCGGCTAATT